>SLRI01000007.1 GCA_007131045.1 Rhodospirillales bacterium | reverse complement strand
TGCCGCTGCCGCGGCCGATCGCCGGCATCGCCATGGGCCTGATCAAGGAGGGCGACCGCTTCGCCGTGCTCTCCGACATCCTCGGCGACGAGGACCATCTGGGCGACATGGACTTCAAGGTCGCCGGCACCGAGGAGGGCGTGACCTCGCTGCAGATGGACATCAAGATCGCCGGGATCACCGAGGAGATCATGAAGATCGCCCTCGACCAGGCGCGCGAAGGCCGCATCCACATCCTCGGCGAGATGGCCGGCTGCATGGGCATCCCGCGCCCCGAGCTCCGCGATTCCGTGCCGCGGATCACCACCATCAACATCCCGACGGACAAGATCGGCGCGGTGATCGGCCCGGGGGGCAAGATGATCCGCGAGATCTGCGAGAGCACCGGTGCGAAGGTCGACATCAACGACGACGGCTTGGTAAAAGTGGCGTCCAGCGACGCCATGGCGGCGCAGCGCGCGGTCGACTGGATCCGCGGCCTGACCGCGAGCCCGGAGATCGGCCACGTCTACAGCGGCAAGGTGATCAAGGTCGTCGATTTCGGCGCCTTCATCTCGTTCCTGGGCTCCAAGGACGGGCTCTGCCACATCTCCGAGCTGAAGAACGAGCGGGTCGCCAAGGTGACCGACGTCGTCAACGAGGGCGACACCGTCAAGGTCCAGGTCCTGGCCGTCGACGATCGGGGCAAGATCAAGCTCTCGATGCGCTCGGTCGACCAGGAGACCGGGGACATCATCGAGGTCGAGCGCAAGCCGCGGCCCGATCGTGAAGACCGTGGCGAGCGTGGCGGCGAGCGCGAAGGTCGCCGCGACCGACCGCGTCGCGAACGCGCGGGCTGACCACCGCCCGCGCCAGAGCAGGAAGGGAAACGAGCATGAGCATCGTCAGTCCGCTCGTTGTCGCCGGACACGAAGTCTGGCCGTTGATCGAAGGCGGCAAGGGGGTGGCGGTCAGCAACGGCCGCAGCGCCGGGGCCTGGGCCGCCGCCGGCGGGGTCGGCACCTTCTCCGGGGTCAATGCCGACGTGCTCGACGACAACGGCGAGTACGTGCCCCTGGTCTTCAAGGGCCGCGACCGCCAGGAACGGCACGAGGAGTTGATCGACTACTCGACCCGGGGCGCCGTCTGCCAGGCCCGCCTGGCGCACGAGATGCGTGGCGGCGAAGGCCGGCTGCACATGAACGTGCTCTGGGAGATGGGCGGCTGCGAGCGGGTGCTCACCGGCGCCCTCGAGCAGGCCAAGGGGATGATCCACGGGGTCACCTGCGGTGCGGGCATGCCCTATCGGCTGGGCGAGATCTGCGCCTCCTACGGCGTCCACTACTACCCCATCATCTCCTCCGCCCGCGCCTTCAACGCCCTTTGGAAGCGCGCCTACAACAAGGTCTCGGACTGGCTGGGTGCCGTCGTCTACGAGGACCCGTGGCGCGCCGGCGGCCACAACGGCCTTTCCAACAGCGAGGACCCGAGAACGCCCGAGGACCCTTACCCGCGGGTCCTGGAGCTCAGGAACGTGATGCGCAAGATGGGCCTCGGCCACGTCCCGATCATCATGGCCGGCGGGGTCTGGTACCTGCGCGACTGGAAGGACTGGATCGGCAACAAGGAGCTCGGCCCCGTCGCCTTTCAGTTCGGCACCCGGCCGCTGTTGACCGAGGAGAGCCCGATCCCCGACGGCTGGAAGAAGCAGCTGACCGAGATCCAGCAGAACGACGTCCTGTTGCACCGCTTCAGCCCGACCGGCTTCTACTCCTCGGCGGTCAAGAACCGCTTCCTCGACGAGCTGGTCGAGCGCTCAGACCGCCAGGTCGCAATCAGCGACGAGGCCGACCCGGATGCCGGCCGCACCAGCTTCTTCGCCTATGGCCGCGGCGGCCGCGGGGTCTGGGTCACCGAGACCGACCTCGGCCGCATCCAGGGCTGGATCGCCGAAGGCCACAGCCAGCCGATGCGCACACCCGACGCCACGCTGATCTTCGTAGCGCCCGAGGGTGCGCGGCAAATCCGCCGCGACCAGGCCGACTGCATGGGCTGCCTCAGCCACTGCGCCTTCTCGAACTGGAAGGACCGCGGCGACTACACCACCGGCCGGCCGGTCGACCCGCGCTCGTTCTGCATCCAAAAGACCCTGCAGAACATCGCCCACGGTGTCGGCGACCACGAGGACGAGCTGATGTTCGCCGGCCACAACGCCTACAAGTTCCGCGAGGATCCGTTCTATGCCAACGGCTTCATCCCGAGCGTGCGGCAACTGGTACAGCGCATCCTCACCGGCCACTGAGCCGGATGCTTGACGCGGCCACGATAATGGACCATCTGGGTCCGATATAGGGATGTGAATCTGCAAGTTCTGGATGGTCGATGATGCGACGGTATGCGGAGGCGATGCGGCAGTTGAAGGGGGCGGGGCTGCGGCCCACCCGGCAGCGGCTGTCCATCTTGAGCATGCTGCTCGATACCGCACCGCGCCACGTCACTGCGGAGGAACTGTTCCAGGAAGTGCGCCAAGCCGGCATCCCGGTCTCGCTCGCCACCATTTACAACACGCTCAACCAGTTCACCCAGGCTGGGCTGATGGGCGAGGTGGTGGTCGGCTCCGGCCAGTCCTATTTCGACACCGATCCCTCGTCGCACTGTCACTATTTCGACAAGTCGACCGGCGAGATCTACGACATCCCGAGCGATATCGTGACCATCACCCACCTGCCGGAGCCACCGCCCGGCAAGGAGATCGAGCGGATCGACGTGGTCGTGCGCATCAAGAACAGCAAGAACGCCAAGCGC
>SLRI01000415.1 GCA_007131045.1 Rhodospirillales bacterium | reverse complement strand
CGGATCACCGCCACCACGCCGGTCTTGCCGATGCCCTCGTGCACCTCGTCGACACCGAACGCGCGCAGCCGCTCGGCGACGAAGCTCGCTGTCTCGACCTCCTCGTAGGCCAGCTCCGGATGCATGTGGAGATGCCGGCGCCAGGCGGTGAGATCGGCCCCGAAATCGGCGATGCGGTTGATGATCGGCATGAGCGGTCCCGGTTGCGCCGCGGGCGGCGAGTTCCTAAGAGATAAGGTGAATGTGCGGCCGCAAGCGGCATCTGGCAAGCACGCCGGGCGGCGCGGCCGACGAATCCAGATCAAGGAGACGAGGGATGATCAGGTCGGGACTGAAGACAGCGGCAGTGGCGGCCTTCGCCACCGGGCTCTTGGCCGGCACCGCCATGGCCGAAGGGGCCAGGGTGGGCGCCCTCATTCCGCTCACCGGCGGGCTCCAGGCCTACGGCGAGAGCTCGCTCAACGGCATCCGCCTCGCGGTCAAGGAGGTCAACGAGGCCGGCGGCGTGCTCGGTGGCGAGCTCGAGCTCGTGGTCGGCGACACCCAGACCCGGGCCCAGCCGGCGATCGACGCCGCCATGCGCCTCGTCTCGGTCGACGGCGTGGTCGGCATCCTGGGCGCCCTCTCCTCGGGCAACACCATCCCGGTCGCCACCAGCGTCTCCAAGCCCAACCAGATCCCGCAGATCTCCAACGCCTCGACAGCACCCGCGATCACCACCCTCGACGACGACGACTTCCTCTTCCGCACCACGCCCTCGGATGCCTACCAGGGCGTGGTGCTGGCTGATCTCGTCGAGAGCGCCGGGATCGACGAGATCGCGATCCTCTACGTCAACAACGATTACGGCCTCGGCCTCGCCGAGAGCTTCGCCGAGAACTACGGCGGCAGCATCACCTCGTCCTCCGCCTTCGAGCCCAACAAGGCCTCCTACCGCGGCGAGCTGCAGGGTGCCTCGGGCGGCGACCCCGAGGCCCTGCTCTTGATCGCCTACCCCGACGACGGCGGCCTCTTGATCCTCCGCCAGTCGCTCGAGGAGGGCTTCTTCGACCGCTTCGTCTTCACCGACGGGATGAAGACCACCCAGCTGGTGGAGGACATTGGTGCCCAGTTCATGGACGGCATGTTCGGCACCGCGCCGGCCAGCGCCGACAGCGAGGCCGGCGATCGCTTCGCCGAAGCCTACGAGGCCGAGTACGGCGAGCTGCCGCCTCTGCCCTTCATCGACAGCGCCTACGATGCCGCGATGATCATGGCGCTCGCCATCGAAAAGGCCGGCGAAGCCGACGGCGTCGCCATCCGCGACGCGATCCGCGAGGTCGCCAACGAGCCCGGCGAGGTGATCCTGCCCGGCGAGTTCGCCAAGGCCAAGGAGCTGATCGCAGACGGCGTCGACATCAACTACGAAGGTGCCGCCGGCTCCCACGAGTTCGACGAGAACGGCGACGTCTCCGGCACCTTCGAGCACTGGGCCGTGATGGACGGTGCCGTCACCACGGTCGAGCTGATCCAGTAGCGGAAAAAGAAAAGACGAGAAATGTGGGGAGGCAGCGCCTCCCCACGCCCCTCCGTTACTTCGCGTGAGTGCAGAGCGAAAACGGTGGAAGCTCAGGCCAGCAGCGCGTCGGTCCGGGCGAAATCGTCGCCCTTGCAGAGCAGCGGCATCGCGCGCGACCGGGCACAGGCATAGGCGAAGCAGTCGCCCATGTTCAGGGCGGCCGGATGCCGGCCCTTGCCGAAGCGGTTGAAGGCGTCGACGGCGGCCTCGCCGATCTCCTCATCGATCGGCATGATCTCGGCGCCCGAGAGATCGACGAACTCTGCGACCACCCTGCTCGCCGAGGCGACAGGGCACGCCTTGATCCGGGTGATCGCGAGGGTCGCCTCGTAGACGGCGATCGGTGACACCACGACCACGGCCGCTCCCTTGACCCTGCTGCGTAACGACGCCGCCTCCGGCTCGTCGACGAGCATCGCGACGATCGCCGAGGCGTCGATGAACATCAAGGGTCGCCGGACAACTCGTCGTAGAATGCCTTGTCGGCCTCGCGGCCAGTCGGCGGATACTGCTGCAACTCGCGAACGAGCGCATCCAGGCGCTCGTCGAACTGCCGCTCGGACCGCTTCAGCTCGTTCTCGACCGCCTCACGAACCGCTGCCGTCAAGCTGAGGCCGCGCTCCGCCGCCAGCTTGCGCACCGCCGCATCGGTCGCCGGATCCTTGATGTGAAACGCCATCGAGCAGCTCCGTGTATACCCACCTCCGAAAGAGTATAGACCGGGCGACCACCCCGGCGCAACCAACCCTCAAACCAGCGCCTCGGCCACCGGCACCCCGTCCAGATGCAGCACCACCCCCGCCGCATCCCAGACGAGCGCCAGCGCCAAGGCCGGCGGCTTGTGCACCAGCGGTGCGGTCTCCAGCGCCCAGGCCCGCCCGACCGGCCCATCCACGAACACCTCGAGCGTCCAGTGCTCGGTGATCACCACCTCGAGATAGAGCCCGTCGCCGGCCAGGGGCGGAAACCGGCAAGGCTCGCCCGGCGCCCGCCAATACCCCTCCGGCACCCGCAGGCGAAAGCTCAGCGTGCCCTCCGCCGGCAGGCTCACACTTTCCGCCAAACCGGCCGCGGCCAAAAGATCAAGACCACCTGCAACAACACCCTGTACCGCCCCTGGATCCTGAGACACTCGATTGCGATTATGCGGCCAGGGGCAGTTTGTCCATCTGGTCGCGTCGGAACTGGGCTGGCGAGCGGTGGCCATGTCGCTCGATCAGCCAGTT
>SLRI01000396.1 GCA_007131045.1 Rhodospirillales bacterium | reverse complement strand
TGAGGGCGCTCGCGGTGGCGCTCGCCGACCGCCTGGTCGATCGCCTGCGCGCCGAGCTCAACCGCAACGTGCACGATCTGCCGGTGGTGCTGCTCATCGGGCCGTTGTCACAGGCCGCGGAGAAATGGCGCGAACGCCCGGGCCCCGCCATTGCCATCACGGCATCCAGCTTCTAACACTACTGGTACCCAACGTGCGCCGAGCGCAGCCGGGCGGTCGACGCTCGAGACGGTGCAGCGACGCTGCGACCGGTCACCAGCAACAGAGATGCAGCATGTCCGAGATCATCGTCGTCGATCACCCGCTGGTGCAGCACAAGCTGACGCTGATGCGGCGCACCAAGACGGCGACCGCCGATTTTCGCCGGCTCGCCCGGGAGATCGCCCTCTTGCTCGGCTACGAGATCACCCGCAATCTGCTGCTCGAGCCACTGGCGATCGAAACACCGCTCGAGCCGATGCAGGCGAGCCGGCTCGCCGGCAAGAAGCTCTGCCTGATCTCGATCCTGCGGGCCGGCAACGGCCTCCTGGACGGCATGCTCGACCTCGTGCCGTCGGCGCGGGTCGGCCATATCGGGCTCTACCGCGACCCGGAGACGCTGCAGCCGGTCGAGTACTACTACAAGGTGCCGGAAGACCTCGCCGAGCGGCCGGTGGTGGTGCTCGACCCGATGCTGGCGACCGCCAACTCGGCCGTGGCCGCGGTCGATCGGATCAAGCGGGACGGCGCCACCGAGATCAAGTTCTGCTGCCTGCTCGCAGCACCCGAAGGTGTCAGGCGGCTGACCACGGCGCATCCCGACGTCGCCGTCTTCACCGCCGCCATCGACCGTGAGCTGGACGATCACGGCTACATTCTGCCCGGACTCGGCGATGCCGGGGATCGGATCTACGGCACGAAATAACCGGCAGTGTTAACCGAAATGCAACCACCGTTGTGGCATCCGATTGTGCGAATGAGCGGCTGCGGTCTCCTGTTGCAGCTGCCGGATGCGGAGTTGCGGATGCGGCATGGTTTTCCGGTGGAGCTCGGCGAGGCGCGTGCCGAAAGCCTCGCCAGTCTCGCCGAATGGCTGACGGCTGGCGGCTATCGGCCGGTGCGACGACGGGTCGGTGAGCTCGGTCGCCCAGAAGCCGGTGTCTGCGTGCGCCTGGTCGAGGTGACCGCGGAGGAGAGTTCGGCACGGCTCGCGGCATTGACGCGGCGCGGCGCCGGCGAGCACGTCGCGGTGGCTGCCCTCGTCGCCGAGGGCGACGAGATCCTGCTCTCCAAGGCCCTGGCGATCGGTCCCGACGATCTCTTGACCTACCCGTTCGACGAGGAGGAGCTGCGCGCCCGTCTCGATGCCTTGCAGCAGCTGGGCCGGGCGCGCGCTGTGCTGGCCGAGCGGGCGCGCACCTTCGCCCGGTTCGCGGCGTCGGGCGATGGCGACGGACGCGGCGCCGGCGGCAATCCGGTAGGCCGGCGCCCGTCGAGCAGCGGGCGGCCGCGCGCGCTGATCATCGGGCCGGCCAGCCAGCACAAGGTCAAGGTCGGCGAGGCGTTGGCCCGGGCCGCGATCAACTATGCGGACAATCTGGAGAAAGCGAAGGGGGCCTTGGAGACCGGAGGCTTCGAACTGGTGGTGCTGCTCGGCACCAACCCGGCCGCCCGGCGCGACCTCCTGCGCTGGCCGGAGCTCGCCGGGTCGGGCTTTCCGGCAACCCTGCTGGTGCTCGATGCGGCGAGTGGTGCGGACCAGCTGCCGGTGCGCCAGCGCCTGGCCCAGCTGCCGGTGGCCGACCGGCTGACCCTGCCGCAACCGGCCGAGCTGGTGCGCGCCCGGATGGATTTCTGGCTCGATTTCGTCCGCCTGCAGCGCCGGCTGATGAGCCCGCCCGCGGAGCCGCTCCACGGCCTCTGCTTCGACGTGCTGACCGGCCTCTTCAATCACGCCTGTTTTCTCGAGCATCTGCAGCAGCTGGAGATCGGCGAGGCGCAGCGTCGCGCACTGGTCGTGCTCGAGCTCGTCAACATGCCACGGCTCAACGACAGCGCCGGCTACGCGGCGGTCAATCGCTACCTCGCCAGCTTCGGACCGACGCTGAGACGGCACGTCCGGGCCGAGGATCTGGCGGCGCATCTCGGCGGCGGTCGGTTCGCCGTGCTGCTCGACGACGTGGCCCCGGGTGCGGCGACCCGGATCGGCCGCCGCCTCGAGCACCTCTTGACCCAGCTCCGACCGGCCGCCGCCGAGCGCCAACGCGGCGAGCCGGTGGCCCCACGCATCACCGCCTGCAGTCTCGAGCTGGATGGCCGAAGCCCGCCGCTGCAGCAGCTGCGCGAGCTGCTGCGCTGGCGCCGCCGGCCGGACGACACCGCGTCCGCCGCCTGAAGCGGCTCTCAGGCGATCTCGCGCTCGGCGCGGGTTTGCGGCAGCATCCGGCCGAGATAGTCGCCGGTATGGCTGCCGGCGGTCGCGGCGACCCGCTCGGGCGTGCCCTCGGCGACGATCCGGCCGCCGCCGGTGCCGCCGTCGGGGCCGAGGTCGATGATCCAGTCGGCGGTCTTGATGACCTCGAGATTGTGCTCGATGACGATCACCGTGTTGCCCTGCTCGACCAGGGTGTGCAGCACCTCGAGCAGCTTCTTGACGTCCTCGAAATGCAGCCCCGTGGTCGGCTCGTCGAGGATGTAGACCGTCTGTCCCGTGGCCCTTCTGGAGAGCTCCTTGGCGAGCTTGACCCGCTGCGCCTCGCCGCCCGAGAGCGTGGTCGCCTGCTGGCCGAGCTTGATGTAGCCGAG
>SLRI01000081.1 GCA_007131045.1 Rhodospirillales bacterium | reverse complement strand
TTCGTCCGCTCGAATTTCGCCTTCGCCATGACCGGGTTCCCGTTCCACCTTGCTGGGCTGAAATGCCGCGCTGTTGCGGCGGTCGATTTGGAGCGGGTGAGGGGAATCGAACCCCCACCGCCAGCTTGGAAGGCTGGAGCTCTACCGTTGAGCTACACCCGCGGCTCTCGTTGTGCGATGCTCTCGTTCAGGGCGGCTTGGTGGAGGGGGTAGGATTCGAACCTACGTACGCTGACGCGGGCAGATTTACAGTCTGCTGCCTTTAACCACTCGGCCACCCCTCCAGGCGTCCGCCTGCGGCGAAAACGTGGCGCGGCATATCGCCTGAAACACTGTCTTGTCAACTGAACGCCACTTCATCTGCCGCTGGAACTCCGATGTCTGAACGCCCGCCGAAAGACCGACCCGGCCGACCGGGCAAGCCCACCGACCGCTCCCGGCCGTCCGCCGGCACCGGCTTGCGCCGCGGCGGCAAGCCGCAGCCGCCGCGCCGTCCCGGTCCCGACCAGCGCGAGCAGAGCCGCCGCGGCGCCGACCGCCCGAGCCCGAACGAGCTCTGGCTGTTCGGCGAGCACGCGGTGCTGGCCGCGATCAAGAACCAGCGCCGCACCTGCCACCAACTCCTGGCGTCCGAAGACGGCATGCCGCGGATTCGCGATGCCGCGGCCAAGCGTGGCCTACGTATCACGCCGATGCCCAATGCCGAGATCGCCAAGCGCCTGCCGCGCGGTGCGGTCCATCAGGGCGTGGCGATGCACGCAGGCCCTCTGCCGCCGCTGCAGCTCGAGCGCGTGATCGCGATCCAACCCGCGGAGAGCCTGCTGCTCACGCTCGACCAAGTGACCGATCCGCGGAATTTCGGCGCCATCCTGCGCTCGGCCGCAGCACTCGGCGTCGGCGCCGTGATCGTGCCGGAGCGCCGCTCGGCCGACCTCGGCGGCACCGCCGCCAAGGCCGCCTCGGGTGCCCTGGATATGGTGCCGATCGTCGAGGTCGTGAACCTCAGCCGTGCCCTTCAGCGCCTGAAGGAGGCCGATTTTCGCATCACCGGCCTCGATGCCGAGGGCGCCGTGCCGATCGACGAAGCCCCCCCTGCCCCGCGCCGGGTGCTGGTGATCGGCTCGGAAGGCGAAGGCATGCGCCGGCTGACCACCGAGAACTGCGACGAGACCCTCTCGATCCCGATCGACCGCCGGATCGACAGCCTCAACGTCTCGGTGGCGGCCTCGCTCGCCCTTTATGCGTTGACGCGCAAGGCCAGGGCTCCCTAAATCTGCGGCAGTGTGCCGGCGTAGCTCAGCTGGTAGAGCAACCGCCTTGTAAGCGGTAGGTCGCGGGTTCGAACCCTGCCGCCGGCACCAGACCCTCGCGGGATCACCGATGCCCCGTCTCGCCGCCGACCTCTACGAGGACGATTTCTACGCCTGGACCAAGGTGCAGGCGAGCGCGTTGCGCGCGCTCGAGGCCGAGCGTCGCAACCTGCCGATCGACGTGTTGCACTTGGCCGAAGAGGTCGAAGACTTGGGCAAGGAGCAACGCAATGCCTGCCGCAGCCAGGTCCGCACCATCATCGAGCATCTCCTGAAGCTGCAGCTCTCACCGAGCCCGGAGCCCCGCGCCGGCTGGGAGCGCACGATCCTGATGGCACGAACCGCCCTCGACGACCGCCTGACCAAGTCGCTCGAGCGCGACCTCGAAGGCCAACTCGCCAAGCTCTACGCCCAAGCCGCGGAACTCGCCCGCCAGAGCCTCGAAGCCCACGGCGAGCACGAAGCCGCCGCCAGCATTCCCGAACGCTGCCCGTTCACGCTGGAAGAGATCAAGGGCTGAGAGCGGACGTTCACGCCGCCCGCGGAGTCACCTCGCGCACGACCCGGTCGCCCAGCGTATCCTCGGCGACATCCAGGTCGTAGAGAGTCTGCAGGTCGAGCCAGAACCGCGGGTCCATCCCGAAATACCGACCCAACCGCATGGCCGTCTCGGCCGTCAGGGCGCGGCGCCCGTGCACGATCTCGCCGATCCGCTGCGGCGGCACACCGATCGCCTTGGCGAGCGCGTACTGGCTCAGCCCCATGGGCTCCAGGAACTCGACGCGCAGAATCTCCCCCGGATGCACCGGGGCGAGGCGCTCGTCGAAATCGTCGTCGTGCTCGCTCATTCCGTCACCCCTTGTGATAGTCCACGATCTCCACGTCGTAAGCGTCACCGTCCCGCCAACGAAAACAAATCCGCCACTGGTCGTTGATTCGAATGCTGTACGAACCCGACCGGTCGCCTCGCAGCGCCTCGAGCCTGTTTCCAGGCGGCACGCGCAAGCCGTCCAACGCACGGGCCACCTGCAGCATACGCAGCTTGCGCAGCGCAGCCTGCTGAAGGTCTGGAGGAAAGCGCCGCGCCCTCTTTCGACGAAAGAGTTGCTCGGTGTCACGGTCAGCGAAGCTCTTGATCACGCGGCGCATCATAACGCCGCGCGTGATTAATGGCAAGAGTTGCGACCAGCGACCCTATTCCGCCGCGACGGCCTCCTTGGCTTCCCCTGCGAACGCCGCCTTGAGCCGCGCCTTCTCCGCCTCGACCGCCTTCAGGTGGCGCTCCTTGACGTGGCCGAAGCCGCGAATTCGCTCGGGCAGGCTGGCGAGCTCGACGGCGACGCCGTGGTTGCTCGGCGTCAAGCGGCTGACGATCTCATCGAGCAGCTTCTCGTAATCCGCCAGGAGTTGCCGTTCCATGCGCCGCTCGGCGGTCATGCCGAAGACGTCGAGGCGGGTGCCGCGCAGCCGCTTG
>SLRI01000670.1 GCA_007131045.1 Rhodospirillales bacterium | reverse complement strand
TGCGCAAGTCCTGCCAGATGGGCTGCAGGTCGAAATGGCGGGGATGGATGTGGACGTGGATGATCCCGAGACCGGTGCGGACGGTCGAGACGAGATCGTCGACCTCGGGCATCTGGCGAATCTCTTCCTCGAGGCGGCGAATCACCAGCGCCTCGATGCGCTCGAGCGCCATGCCCGGATGGAACACGGTGACCACCGCCTCGCGGATGGTGATCTCCGGATCCTCGCGGCTGGGAAAGGTGAGATAGGTCCAGAGCCCGGCGCCGACGATGACGACGAGGCCGAGCAGCGCCAGACGGCTGTTGTCGAGCGCCGCCCGGGTCAGACCGGTCATTCGCCGACGACGCCAGGCTCGGCCAGGGTCACTTCCTGGCCGTCACGGAGAAACTCGACGCCGGCGCCGGCGATGATGTCGCCGGGCTCCAGGTCACCGGTGATTTCGACCTGCGTTTCGTGCACGGCGCTGACCAACACCGGGGTCAACCCGACGGTCGAGGTTTCGGCGTCGAAGCGAAAAACCGCCATGCCCGTCCACAGGCCGGCGTCGTCCTGCTCCGAATCCTCGAGGGCCACGACCGCTGCCGGCGGCACCAGATAGGTCGGCTGCTCGGGCGCCGTCTCGAAGCGAAAAATCACCTCCGCGGTCATCCCCGGCCACAACCCCCGCGGCTCGTCGAGCGACAGCGTCACCGGAAAAGCATTGGCGGCGGCGGCGCGGGCGCCGATCTCGACCACCCGGCCGTCGAGGCCCGCGATGTCGAGCGGCGGCACGTCGATGGTCACCGGCGCGCCGCGGGTGATCCTTCCGATCAGCGTTTCCGGCATCAGGACATCCACCTCGAGCCGGCCCGTATCCTGCAGTTCGAGCACCGGCTCGCCGGCCGCGATCTCCTGATGGGGCTCGACCGTGCGCATCGCGATGTTGCCGGCAAACGGCGCCAGCAGCAGGGTGTCGTCGCGGTCGCGCCGGGCCAACTCCAGCCGCCGCTCGGCCACGTCCAGACGGCCCTCCGCAGCCTGAAAGTCGGCCTCGGCCGCATCGAGCGCAGCTTCGCTGACCCAGCCGCCCGCCCGCAGCTCGCGCTGCCGCTCGACGTGCTGGCGCCGCTCGCCGAGCGCCGCCTCGGCCTGGCTGACCTCGGCTTCGCGCGCCGCCACCTCGAGGGCGAACGGCTCGTCATCCAGCGTGGCCAACACCATGCCGGCCTCGACCGTGTCCCCGAGCACCACCTCGACGGTCTGGACGGTGCCGCTGATCGGAAAGGCGAGGACCGTGGACTCGGCGGCCGCGATGGTACCGGGCAGCCGGCGAATCACGACCGGTTCCGCCGCTTCGAGGATCAATGGGCGGATCGCCCGGATCGGCTCGTCGACGGGCCCGGCATCAGGCTCGTCACACGCGCCGAGCACAGCGAGCAGCAGCAGAGCCAGTCCGTTGCGTCGTCTGTCGATGGCTCGCAAAACATCGTCTCCGCCTGATCGAAATGCCGGCTGCGTTGCTCGAGAATGTAGACCCAGTCAAGTAACGAATCCTCCGATGAGTTCGTTCCGACCGGCTGCCCGTCCCGAGGTTTCGTGGCAGCCCGATCAGGTCCTCGGCTGCAGGTTCCCGCTCGGTTGCAGTTTCCGAAAGCCGCGCAGATCGTCGAGGATGACGTAGACCGCCGGGACGAGAAACAGCACGAGCAGGGTCGCCGAGGTGAGGCCGAAGGCGAGCGAGGTGACGAGCGGGATCAGCACCTGCGCCTGGACGCTGGTCTCGAACAGCAGCGGGACGAGCCCGGCCACGGTGGTCGCCGTGGTCATCACGATGGGCCGAAAGCGATCGAGGCTGGCCCGCCGCGCGGCCTCGGCGATCGGCCGGTCGGCCTGTCGATGCTGGTCGATGAAGGCGACGAGCAGGATCGAGTTGTTGACGACGATGCCGGCGAGCGAGACGAAGCCGATGACGCTCGGCATCGAAAGATCGAGCCCCATCAGCAGGTGGCCCCAGATCACCCCGGTCAGCGCCAGCGGTATAGCCAGCATGACGATCAGCGGCTCGGCCAGCGAGCGGAAATGGAAGCTGAGAACGATGAACATCCCGACCAGGCCGATGACGAAGGCCTGCAGCACCGAAGCACCGGTCTCGGCCTGCTCCTCGGCCTGGCCGGCGAAGCTCATGGACACCCCCGGATGGTCGGCCGCCAGCTCGTCGCGGAAGTCGCTGTCGACCGCCGCCAGCAACGCATCGGCGTTGGCCCGCTCGCGCTCGACATCGGCGGTCAGCGTCAGCACCCTTCGCCCGTCGATGCGCGGTATCACCGCCACACCGCGCGCCCAGTCGAGGTCGGCCACGGTCAAGAGCGGCACCTGTCGGCCGTCGTCGAGGGTCAGCACGAAATCGTCGAACCGCCCGAGACTGGTGCGCCAAGCCTCGCCGTGCCGCACCTCGATGCGCACCGTCTCGCGGCCGATTGGAATCTCGTCGGCGGTGATCCCCTGGATCGCACTGCGCAGCTGTGTGGCGATCGTCGCAGCGTCGAGCCCGAGCCGGCCGGCCCCCTCGGCGAGCCGGAGGTGGATCTCCGGTGCGCCCGGGTGGATGTCGGTGGTGATGTTGGAGACCCCGTCGTAGCGCTCGAGAAAGCCGCGCAGCGCCTCGCCGGCGGCACGCAGCTCGCCCAGACTCTCGCCGGCGAGGCGGACCTCGATGTCGCGGCCGGCGGGGCCGATCTCGCGCTCCTCGAAGCTGAGGGAGACCACGTCGGTGAAGGGCTCGAGCTCCTGCCGCCAGGCGGCGAGGA
>SLRI01000560.1 GCA_007131045.1 Rhodospirillales bacterium | reverse complement strand
GCTGACGCTGCCGCTCGACGCCCCCGTCCAGCGTCCGCGCCGTCGGCAGGTCGAGAACGGCCGACGCACTGCTGACCCGCAGCGGCTGGCCGAGGACGAGGCCGAACCGGTCCCCATCGGTGGTGACATCGGCGACGATCAGCCCGACCGCGAAGGCGTCCGAGCGGACGTCGCGCCAATCGCGCAACAACCCGTCGTCATCACTCAATCGACTGACGCCGAAGGTCGCCTGGGCGAAGAGCTCGAAGCGGTCCTGTGGCCGATAGCCGAGATGCACGGTGCCGAGATGCGAGACGGCGCCTTCGCCCAAGGCGAACGCACCGGAGGCCTGACTGCCGAGCAGGCCCGAAGCCTCGTCGACAAAGGCATAAGCGACGCTCAACGAGATCTGGTCATCGAGGCGATGCGTCGCCCCTACCGTCGCCAGCCGGCCGGGAGATCCAGCGCCGTTCGCCGTCTCGGTGCCGAGATCGGCGCTGTCGAGCAGGCCGACCCGAAGCTCGGTGGCGTCGCCGAGCGCCACGCCGAGACTGGCGCCGGTGCCGCGCTCGACGAGTTCGTCGGCGGGACTGAGCAAGCGGCTGGCGTCGAGAAAGAGCCCGTCGGGGCGGCTGCCGCCATTCGTCATGCCGACATCGGATGCCGCGAGCCCGAGGCCGACGCTCAAGGTGCCGTAGGGCAGATCGATGCCGCCGAGCGACAGACGCTCGAAGAGCTGGCCGGTGTCGTCGTCACCTTCGAGTGCGGCCCGGGCGCTGCCCTCGACCGGCCGGTCGACGGGCTCGCTGAGGCCGAGCCGCCCGTCGATCCCGATCGCCGCGAGCGAATCGAGCCGCAACTCTCGGTAGTGCAGTTGGTCGAAGAGCTTCTGCTCGAGGTCGATGGCTCCGACCTGGTGCTGGATCAGCCGGCCGAAATCGGCGGCATACGGGCGGTCGTAGGCGTCGAGCACCATGGCACCGGCGAGCGCGGTCTCGCCGCTGAGCGCGTCGCCGAAGGCGCCACCGAGCGTCAGCCGGCTGCTGTCGAGGGCGACCTGCCGGCCGTCGACCGTGTCGTCCATGGCCACCTGCTGGCGGCCGACCGGTTGCAGGGCCCGCTCGAGATTGACGAGGCCGCTGCCGTATCGCTGATCGATCCCGGACGCGCCCAGATCATCGGCTGTCTCCAGGAGAAGGGCTGCCACCTGGCGCATCGAGAGGCTGGGAAAGGCCCCCTTCAGAACGGCAGCGGCGCCGGCGATATGCGGCGTCGCCATGGAAGTTCCGGTCAGCCGCGAATAGCCGCCGTCGCGAAACGTGCTGTAGATTTCGACGCCCGGTGCCACGAGAAAGTAGGGTGCGGTGCTGCCGGCGCGGTTGGTCGGCGCATAGATTCGGCCGTTGCGGTCGACCGCGCCGGCCACCAGCATGCCACCCTCGATACCTCGCTGTGTGGCCAGCCGGGCCGGTTGCAGCGGCTGATCGTTGCCCTGGTTCCCGGCAGCGACCACGACCAGCGCACCGCTGGCGATCGCGTTCTCCAGCGCCGAGCGATAGGCCGCGTTGATCGTTTCCTCCTTGCCGATGCTGAGATTGATGACGTCCGCACCTTGCGATCGGGCGTAATCGAGTGCCGCTGCGACATCGTTGTCGAAATAGCCGCAGCCGGGTCGCTCGCAGACGCTGGTGTCGCGCAGATCGGCGCGGATCGCGAGGAGTGTGGCCTCGGGTGCCATACCCCGCATGCCGGCACCATCGACATTGGCGGCGACGATACCCGCGACGTGACTGCCGTGGCCACTGCGATCCTCGAGCGTCGTCTGGCTGCCGGTGACGATGTCGATGCTGTTTCGCCGGTCGATGCGTCCGGCGAACTCCGGATGGTCGAGCGAAATGCCGGAATCGATGATCGCCACCTTGACGTTGCGGCCGGCGGCCCCGGCGGCATAGGCGATATCGGCGCCGATCGCGGCAACGCCGTAGTTGGCGGCGGTCTCGGCCGTGCTCACCTGTCGATCGCTCGGCTGCAGGACGGGGGTGATGCGCAACGGATCAGGGGCGCTGACGGTGCGCACCGGGCCGCTGCCGGAACCGCCGCCACCCCCACCACTGCTCCCGCCACCGCCACCGCCACAGGCCACGAGCAGAACGCTCGCCGTCAGGGCCGAGAGCCACGCGCCGGGCCGCCAGCGGGGGCGTGGCCGTCGGTCGGCAGCGGGTGGTGACGCGTCGAGCGACAGCAATCGCGGGCGCATGGCGTTTCCTTATGGGTGACGATCGCACGTCAAGGTTAAGCAATCGTCACCGCGGGTAAAAGATAATGGTTGGTTACGATCATCCCGGCGCCCCATGATACCCGCCGATGGCATCCGGCTGGCCGAGAGCGATCCCGACATAGCGCCCGGCCGGGCGGGCTATCGGTCGAGGGCGACTACGAGCTTGCCCGTGGTCTCGCGCCGACGCAGCCGGTCGATCGCCGCGGGTGTTTCGGTCAGTCCGACGACCTCGCTGACCTTCGGGCGAATGATCCCGTCGCGGCACCAGTCGAACAGCTGGCGAAAGCCGGCGCGCAGGCGCTCCGGGTCGCGGCGTCGGTAGCTGCCCCAGTAGAAGCCGAGAGCCGCGATGTTCTTGACCAGGAGGATGTTGGCCGGGATCTGCGGAATCGTGCCCGAGGCGAAGCCGATAACGACGATCCGCCCCTCCCAGGCGAGACAGCGCAACGACGCGTCGAAGAGGGGGCCGCCGATCGGGTCGAAGACGACGTCGACGCCGCGGCCCTGGGTCAGGGCCTTGACCTGCTCGACCAGATCGGG
>SLRI01000236.1 GCA_007131045.1 Rhodospirillales bacterium | reverse complement strand
GCGCAACAAGCACCTCGAGCGCACCTCGCCCGACAGCCGCCGCGGCACACCGGAGCGCGGCCAGGACGGCAAGATCCACCCTGCCGCCATCTTCGAGGCGATCCGCGAGGTGGCCGATCCGGACTACGTCGCCATCGCCGACGGCGGCGATCTCTTGAGCTTCGCCCGGGTCGGCCTCGAGGCCAGGACCTACATGGACGCCGGGGCCTTCGGCTGCCTCGGTGTCGGCGTGCCCTTCGCGGTCGCCGCCGCCCTGGCCTTGCCCGGGCGTCAGGTCATTTCCGTCAACGGCGACGGGGCCTACGGGATCAACGCCATGGAGATCGACACCGCCGTGCGGCACGGCGCCAAGGCGGTCTTCATCGTCTCCAACAACGCCGCCTGGAACATCGAGCGCTACGACCAGGAAGTGAACTATGGCGGTCGGGTGGTCGGCACCACGCTCCGCCACTCGGACTATGCGGGGATGGCGCGGGCCCTCGGGCTACATGCCGAGCGGGTCGAGGACCCGGCCGAGCTGCCGGCAGCGCTCGGGCGAGCACTGGCCAACGCGCCGGCTGTGGTCGACGTCGTGACCTCGCAATCCGCCGTCTCGTCCGATGCCAGGAAGGGCCTGGGCTTCGTCCCGGACTACCAGCCCCTGACCGCCTGGGACGACGCCGAGCGCCGCCGCCGCGGCGAGCCCTCCGCCTGAAGCGCACCGCCAGGGCCGGGCGACTCCGGCCGTGGCGGCTTCGAAGACTCAGGCCCGGCGCAAATCCTCGAAGCGTACGGGCAGCGAGCGGATGCGCTGGCCCGTGGCGTTGAAGATCGCATTCAGCATCGCCGGTGCGAAAGGCGGCAACGGCGGCTCGCCGACGCCGGCGGCATGCATCGAGAAAGGGTGCTCGACGATGTGGGTGTGCACGATCTCGGGGAAGTTGGTGCTGCGCACGACATCGTAGTCGTGGAAATTGCTCTGCACCACCCGGCCATGGTCATAGGTGATGCCGTGCAGCGCCAGCGACATCCCCATCACCGCAGCGCCTTCGACCTGCGAGCGCACCCGCTCCGGATTGGCGCAGAAGCCGCAATCGATGGCCATGTGGGTCTCGGGCACGTGCACCGTGCCGTCGTCGTCGACCCGGACGTGGACCACGGTCGCGACATAGGTCAAGAAGCTGCGATGCACGGCGAGACCCAGGCCCTCCCGCTCGGGCAGCTCGCGACCCCAGCCGGCCCGCTCGGCGGCGAGCTCCAGCACATGGCGGAGCCGCCCGGTTTCGATCGGGTACTCCTCGTAAGGATCGCCGTAGTTCCAGTGATCGTCGGGAAAGCCAGCTGCCACCCGATCGATGATCCGGGGCTCCCCGATCAGCTCGAGCAAAAGCTCCTTCTGGTCGCGGCCCAGCTCGTGCGCGAGTTCGGCGGCAAAGCTCTGCACCGCCAAGGCGCGCGGCACGTTGGAGACGGCCCGGAACCAGCCGATGCGCGTATGCGCCAGGGCTTCGCCATCCTCGCAGCGGATGTTGGCGATATCGAAGGGCATGTCGACCAAGCCCATGCCGTGCTCGATGCCGAACTGCAGGCCCGAGTCCTCGGCGAAGGTGCTGAGGATCGAGGGGGCGACGCTGCGGTGGAGCCAGCCGGTGGGCTGGTCGTCGGTATCGAGTGCAACCTCGATGTGCTCGACCGAGGTGGTGTGGTAGAAGCTGTGCCGCACGTCGTCCTCGCGCGTCCACTGCACCCTGACCGGCACGCCCAGGCGCTGCGCCAGGAGCGCTGCCTCGATGGCGAAATCGCACTTGGACTTGCGCCCGAAGCCGCCACCCAGGAGGGTGACGTGCATGGTAACGTCCTCGGGATCCATGCCGAGCGCCTCGGCGATGTCGACCCTGGCGGCATAGGGGCTCTGGACCGGCGCCCAGATTTCGGCCTTGCCGTTCTCGACCCGTGCCAGGGCTACCGGCGGCTCCATCGGGATGTGGGCCAGATGCGGGGTGTTGTACTCCGCGCTGAAGGTCCGGGCAGCTGCCGCAAAGGCGCCGTCCACGTCGCCCTGGTCGCGCAGCACCCGGCCGGGCTTTTGCGCCGTCGCCCGCATCTCCGCCAGATAGCTGTCGCTCGAATAGACGGCGTGCGGGCCGTCTTCCCACTCGATCTCCAGCGCGTCACGGCCCTGGAGCGCTGCCCAGGTGTTGCTGGCGACGACCGCCACGCCACCCAAGGGCGCGAACTTCGCGGGCAGCGTGCTGCCCTCGAGCTCGACCACGTGCTCGACCCCGGGTATCGCCACTGCCGCAGCGCTGTCGACGCTCTGCACCTTGCCGCCCACCACCGGTGGCCGGGCGATCACCGCGACCTTCATGCCGGGCAAGTAGACGTCGGCGCCGTAGACCGCCTTACCGGTAGTGATGTCGTGCAGGTCGTAGCCCGGTACCTCGCCCTTGCCGATATAGCGGAATTCGCTCTCGTTCTTGAACCTGAGGTCCTCGAAGGCCGGCACATCGAGCGCCATGGCGGCTTCGGCCAGTTCACCGAAGCCGAGCGTGCGCAAGGAAGACAGGTGCAGGACCTCGTGGACGCCGGCCTGAACCTCGCTAGAATCGACGTCCCATTCGGCAGCTGCTGCCTGTTCCAGCATCTGCCGGACGGCGGCACCGATCTGGCGCATCGACTGGATGTGGTGGCGCATGCTGCGCGAGCCGTCGGTATCCTGGTTGCCGTAGCGCGGCTCGTCGCCCGGGGCCTGGGTGATGCGCACGCGGGCCCAGTCGGCGCCCAGCTCATCGGCGACGACCATGGGCAGGCTGGTGCGGGC
>SLRI01000561.1 GCA_007131045.1 Rhodospirillales bacterium | reverse complement strand
GGCCGCGAGGTGCAGCCGCCGATCAAGAGCACCGGGACCCGGGCGAGCGCGGCGTTGGCCATGGCGGTCACGGTGTTGGTGACGCCGGGGCCGGCGGTGACCATCGCCACGCCGAGCTCACCGGTGAGCTCGGCATGGGCGTGCGCCATGTGGACGGCCGCCCCCTCGTCACGGACGTCGACGATGGCGATCCCGAGCTTGGCGACATGGTCCCAGATCGGCTGGATGTGCCCGCCCTGCAGGCCGAAGATCCGCCGCACCCCGCGCGCTTCGAGAAAACGCGCGATCCAGGCGGCACCCGACAGCGGGTCGCTGTTGAGGTCGGTGATTTGCGCCATAATCTGCTCTCCTGTTGCGGGTCGAGCCGGGGCTCAGCCGGCGTCACTCGCGGTCTCGTCGAGCCGGGCCTTGAGCACGCGATGCAGCACCTTGCCGGTCGCCGTGCGCGGCATCTCGTCCTCGGCGAGGAAGCTCACCGAGCGCGGCCGCTTGTAGCCGGCGAGACGCGGCCGGCACCAGTCGATCAACTCGGCCGCGTCCGTCTCGGCACTGCTGTGGAGCACCACCACGGCGTGCACCCGCTCGCCCCATTTGTCGTCGGCAAGGCCGATCACTGCCACGTCCTTGACCCCGGGGCAGGCGCCGAGCACGGCCTCGACCTCCGAGGGGTAGACGTTCTCGCCGCCCGAGATGATCATGTTCTTCTTGCGATCGACCAGCTTGATGAAGCCCTCCGCATCGCGCAGCGCCATGTCGCCCACCGTGCAGTAGTCACCGCGAAAGGCTTGCGCTGTCAGGTCCGGCCGGTTCCAGTAGCCGTCGAAATGGTAGGGCGCGCAGGAGTAGAGCTCGCCCGGCTCGCCGTCCGGCACCTCCCGGCCGTCGTCGTCGAGCAGCCGGATCGGGGCCGAGCCCACGCATTCGCGGCCGACCGTGCCCAGATGGCTGAACTGCTCGTCCGGGTGCAGCATGGTGACCCAACCCGCCTCGCTCGAGCCGTAGAGCTCGAACAGGCCGGAATTGGGGAACATCTCCATCACCGCGCGCTTGGTGTCGGCGCGGGCCGGCGCCGAGGAGATCATCATCTTCTGCATCCGGCCGAGCTCGAAGCGGTCGGGCCGGCGCTCGGCCGCGGCCAGCATCATGATGTAGTGGGTGGGGACCAGCGAGGTGAAGGTGGCACCGCAGTCCGACATCACGCCCAAGGCCTCCTCCGGATCGAAATTGGCGCGCGAATAGATCGTCGTGATGCCGCCGCAATAGAAGAACGAGCTGAAGAAGTTCAACGAGTTGGCATGGCACATCGGCATCACCAGCAGCGCGTCGTCGGCGCGGTGGACGGCGAGTTCGATCTCGGTCACCAGGCCGAGGAGCGCCTGGCCGTGGTGGCTGCGGATCACGCCCTTGGGCTTGCCGGTGGTGCCCGAGGTGTACATCAAGGCCCAGGGCTCGCGGCTGTGCACGACCACCTCCGGTGCCGTATCGCGGGCGGCTCGGATGAGATCTTCATAGGCGATCCAGCCCGCCGGCGCTGCGCCCTTGCCGAAGTGGATGAAGTTGGCGGCCGGCATCTCGAGGTCGGGGCGGATCTCCTCGATGATGCCGATCAGCCCAGCCTGCGCGATCACCGCCCTGGCCCCGGAATCCCCGATGATGAAAGCCGCCTCTTCGGCCGTCAGCCGGAAATTGATCGGCACCACGATGATCCCGGCCTTGGCCGCAGCGGCGTAGATCTCGGCCCATTCGAGGCAGTTGTAGGCGAGGACGGCCAGCCGATCGCCCTTGTCGAGACCGAGGCCGGAAAGCCCGTTGGCGAGCCGCCGGGCGCGCTGGTTCCACTCGGCGAAGGTCAACGAGCGCTCGAGATCGCGCGCCCCGGTCCGCGTCGGCTGCAGCCGGGCGTGGGTGTCGAGCATCTGGCCGAAGGTGAGGAGGTTCTTCATCTCACGTGCCTGCCGGGTCGCCGCCGAGGCGCCTCCCAGTTTCCGGTTTCCGGGGGCTCATTCTATCCGATCGGCCGCCGAACCGTCGAGCCGAGATGCGGCTTGTCGTTCGGGCCGTCGGCCAACTAGTCTGTCCGAAGCGTTCACTCGAAGCACGGGTCCGATGACTGATCGACGGCAATCGCCAGAGGATAGCGGAAGTTGGCCCGGGCTCGACGGGCGAACCGCCCTGGTGACCGGGGCCTCGTCGGGGCTGGGTGCGCATTTCGCGCAGCTGCTCGCCGGGCACGGGGTCCGGGTCACCGCCGCCGCCCGCAGGGTCGACGCGATCAGCGCGCTCGGCGCCGGGATCGAGCCCATGGTGCTCGACGTCACCGACGCCCAAGCGGTCGAGCGGGCCCTCGCCGGGCGGCGCTTCGACATCGTCCTCAACAATGCCGGGGTGACGCTTTCGGCATCCGCCCTCGACCACGACGAAGCGGCGATCGACCGGATCATCGACACCAACCTGAAGGGCGCCTTCCACGTCGCCCGCGCCGTGGCGCCGGGCATGCGGGCAGAGGGCCGGGGCAGCATCGTCACCATCGCCTCGATCCTCGGGCTGCGTGTCGCCGGCCACGTCTCGGCCTATGCTGCATCGAAGGCCGGGCTGGTCCAGCTGACCAAGTCGCTGGCGCTGGAATGGGCCAGATACGGCATCCGCGTGAACGCGCTCTGCCCCGGCTATATCGAGACCCCGCTCAATGCCGAATTCTTCGCCAGCGAGGCGGGGCGAGCCTTGGTCCGGCGCATCCCGCAGCGCCGGCTCGGCCAGCTGCAGGACCTCGACGCGCCACTCCTGCTGCTGGCCTCCGATGCCGG
>SLRI01000148.1 GCA_007131045.1 Rhodospirillales bacterium | reverse complement strand
TCGTAATAGGTGTAGGCGAGGCCGGGCAGCCAGAAGAGGGCGGCCGCCACGTTGGTGCCGGTCGCCCCGCGCTTGCTGTCGATCTCACGCTTGGCCTCGTCGAGCTTGCGGTTCTCGGCGAGGATCTGCTCGCAGGTCATATCCGCATCGCCGATCTGCTTGGCCTGGACCTTTTCCGAGGTCGAACAGGCCGCAAGGGCCAGAAGGCCCGAAAGACATGCCGCACCAATGATCATCGGTTTGAACGACATCGACGCTTCTCCGGGTTTATCGGGTTGGCCGGCGAGGCCAGCAGTGCCCTATCGGCTTGTCCGAAGAGCTTGTCAATCGGCTTGACCCGGGCACGGCGCAGCGTCGATGACGAGGTCCACAGCGAACAATGCAGCCCGAGACCGCATGCCTCTAGAACGCCTCGACAGCCTGATCGAAAGCGGTGAGCTGAGCCTCGATCCGGCGCAGCGAAAAGTCGCCGAGCGGCTCGACGCGCTCGCCAGCGCCCTCGCGGCGGCACCCGCCCCGGCGCGCCCCGGCCTCTTCGGCCGCTGGGGCAAGAGCAGCCCGAAGTCGGACGAAGGCGGCCCGAAGGGCCTCTACATCCACGGCGGCGTGGGCCGCGGCAAGTCGATGCTGATGGACCTCTTCTATGAAGCCGCAGAGGTGCCGAAAAAGCGCCGGGTGCACTTCCACGCCTTCATGCTCGACGTCCACCAGCGTTTGCACGGCCTTCGCCAGGGCGGCGGCAAGGGCGAGCCGCTCGAGACCCTGGCCCAGAGCCTCGGCGACGAAGTACGCCTCCTCTGCTTCGACGAGTTCCACGTCGTCAATATCGCGGATGCGATGATCCTCGGCCGGCTGTTCGAGGGCCTGTTCAATGCCGGCGTGGTGGTGGTCGCGACCTCCAACTGGCCGCCCGACCGGCTCTACGAGGGCGGCCTCAACCGGCAGCGCTTCCTGCCCTTCGTCGCGCTCTTGAAGGAGCGGATGGACGTGCTCGAGCTCGAAGGCCCGACCGACTACCGCCTCGAGCGGCTGCGCGAGCTGCCCGTCTACCACTACCCATTGGGGCCGGTCGCGACCCGCGCCCTCGACGGTATCTTCGGCGCCCTCGCCGAGGGTGCGGCGGGGGCGCCGACCGAGGTCGAGGTCGGCAGCCGCAAGCTCCGCGTGCCCGAGGCCGCCGGCGGCGTCGCCCGGTTCACCTTCGCGGACCTCTGCGCCAAGCCGCTCGGCCCCGCCGACTACCTCGCCCTCGCCCGCCGCTTCCACAGCATCGTCCTCGACGACGTGCCGCTGCTCACCCCCGACCGGCGCAACGAGGCCCGGCGCTTCATGACCCTGATCGATGCGCTCTACGAAAGCCGGGTGATGCTGTTCCTCGCCGCCGCTGCGCCCGCCACCGAGCTCTACCCCACAGGCGACGGCGCTTTCGAGTTCCAGCGCACGGTCAGCCGGCTGATGGAAATGCAGAGCAAGGACTGGCTCGAAGCCTGCCGCAACCGCAAGACCGACGGCCCGGCACCGAAGCTCGAAGCCTTCGCGCTGACCAGCGATCTGATCTGATCGACGATAGCGCCGCCTCAGCTGGCGTAGCCCGGCAGGCTGATGCCGATGTTGACCGGCAGACCGAACGATCGTGCGGTCTCCAGCAACCGCTTGTCCAGGCTGTAGAACGCGACCGCTCGGCGGTTCTTGGCGATGGCCAGGTGCAGAGCGTCAGGTGCCCGCAAGCTAGTCGGATGAATGCCGAGCAAGGCTTTGGCCAGGTTGAAGTCGGCCTGATCCGGCAGCAGCACCGTATAGGACTGCGCCACCATTGCCTCGAAGTTCGAATCGAATCTCACTGCTGCCGACGCGGAGATGACACCCATGCGCACGTCACGAGCCAGCAGCGCAGCGAATTCCAGGCGAACCCAGTGACTGATCGTCGGCGTTTCGCCGGCGAGGCCTTCGACGAAGATGGATATCGCCTCGCTCGTTGCTTCTGGGATCAGGGTCGGCACGACGAACGAGGTGTCGAAGTAGCGCAACACGACGACTGAACTCAGTAGCCTTCGTCGCGCATCTCGCGAATGAGCTCGACGCTCGGTTTGCTGAGCGACGGCATTCCGGCGCGCAACGCGGCGAGCTCACGCGCGTTCAACGGCTTGCGTGGCGGCACTGCTGCCCGAATGTGCGCCACCGCCCGCCCCCGCCGCGTGACGATCACCTCCTCACCGGCCTCGACCTTGTTCAAAAGCTCGCTCAACTGTGCTTTGGCCTGGGCCAGAGTCACTGTCAGCACCGATTGTCCTCCGAAATGGTCACGCAACCGGTCATCAAATAGGCCCTCGCGACCGCCTTCGCCAACGAAATCCGCTCACGCCCCGCAATACCGCCAAGGCCCGATATCGACGTGGATGTGGTCGTGATGCGCCCGGTCGTGGTTCGGCGACAGCACCACGTTGAAATAATCGCAGGCCGCCTCGGCCATGCTCTGCAAGAATGCGCGCTCGCGGCGACTGCCGCGCCAGCCGTGCTGGACGCTGACATAGCGCCCGTCGGCGGTGGTGAAGCCCGCGATGTCCCAGGCCTTGCCGGTGCTGTGCAGGCTCATCCGCCGCTGGTTGCCGGACATCCGGCGGCAATTGTAGGAGCCGTAGTGGTGGATCTCGGCGATCGGGCTGCCGAGCCGACGCACGGCGAGGCGCTGCATCACGGGCTCGAATTGCGCCCAGGCCAGCATCATCGGACAGCTGGTGCGCAAGGTCGGCGTCATGGCGGCGGTCGATGCGCTGACCACCACCGGCGCCGGCACGGTGCAGACGTCGGC
>SLRI01000442.1 GCA_007131045.1 Rhodospirillales bacterium | reverse complement strand
CGGCTCTGGCCGAAGAACGGGCCCTCGAAGTTGATCTTGCTCGGCACCACGGTCTTCCAGACGATGCCGGCATCCTGGCGCCATTTCACGGTATAGATCGCCCCGGCCGAACCGCTGTGCGACACCCTGATCTGGAAGATCACCCCGTTGTCGGTGGTGTCCCAGGTGAGCCCGCCGGCCGGATCCCAGAAACCGGTGGCGCCGGGCTCGATCTCGGCCGGGGTGATGTTCGCCACCTTCTCAAAACTCACGCCCAGCGTCTGCCCGGTGAGCGGGTCGTAGTGGGCGGAAGCTGCCACCCGGATCCGGTAGAGCCCGAGGCCGGTGTGGCTGGTGCCGGTGCCGGAGCCCAGCAGCCAGCCTTCGCCGACCCCCTCGGCCACGGCACCGGCGATCACGCCCCGCACGCGCGACTCGTCCACCGTCCGGCCGGCGCCCCAGACATAGCTCAGGCCGTCGGCACGGAGCAGGCCGATGTCGTCGAACAGCGAGCCGGTCAGCAGGAAGTCGACCCTGCCCGACGGGCCATAGGCCGAGACCATTCCGAACCAGGTCGCCGTGACGAAGCGCGTGGTGGTGTTGCTGAGCCCGATATTGGTGAAGCCGAAGCGGCCGACCTCCCGCAAGGCATCGGGCTCGACGCGGATGATCGGCCGGGAATTGCCGCTGCCGACGGTGAGGTAGAGATGGCTGTCACGGCCGCAGAACAGGCTGGCCGGGGACTGCCGCGGGGTGACGTCGGTGACGTCGATCATCCGCGCCTGGCGATCCTCGCGCATGCTGCGCAGATCGAAGCGGCGAAGACCGGCAGTTGCGGGATCGCTGCCGCCGGCGAGGAACCAGCCATGGCCGCGGCGCCAGTCGATGGCGAGCTCGTTGATCTGGTAGCTGGTGAACAGCCCGCCTTCGCCGCTCGTGATGAAGTCGAGCAGCTGCCAGGGCTGCGCCGGCTCGCGGTGGAAGGTGATCTCGGCGGTGAGGTTGGGAATGCGGTTGCCGAAATCCGCCAGCGGCAGGTCCTCGAACACCAGGTAGCAGAGCCCGCGATGGGCAGGCGCCCGGCCCTCACCGACATGGGCCTCGATCAAGGGATCGGGCAGCTGGGTCTCGCTGCCGGGATGAAAGCGAAAGCGCAGGCCCTTCTTGACCACCTCCGGGCTCGCCCCGGACTTGTCGTAGAGCAGCTTGCCGTCGGCCCAGAGCCTGAGCACGTCCTCGGCCGGGCCCTCCGCAAACGCGATGGCGAGCGAAGCGAAATAGGCGTAGCTCACCGCGGTCTGCCTGGGCCCGCCACCACCCTTGCCGCCGGCCCGGGTGCGGATGACGTTCTGCCGCTCGCTGATCCCGGACGACCAGATCAGGTTGCCGGCCAAGCGGATGGTGCCGTAGGCGATGGCGACGGGGGCACCGTAGGCCGAAGAGGTGACGGTGAGGTCACCGAGCCTGGGCCCCTCGATCCGGCTGTCCTGGCTCTGACCGGGAAACAGCAGGTTGCCGACCGCGGCCCCGGCGAGCCAGCCCGCAGCCGGGCCGACACCCAGCGCCGTGCCCAGCGCAGCACCGCCGGCAGCGACGAGGATGGCCATGCAGAGATCTCGAAGGGAGCGTCAGGCGACGCGAAAGCGAAAAGCGAACTTGACCTTCATGGGCCATTCGCCAGCATAGGGCTCCTCGATCACCTTGCGGCGGAGCGCATGGGCGTGGAGCAGATGTGCTACCCCGTGCTTCTCGGTGAGGAACCCGCAATGGCAGGGATAGGTGGTGTCGGCGAAGACCAGAACATCGCCGGGCCCGGCATCGGGCAGCGGCCGGCCATCCATCGCAGCCCGGAAATGCTCGACGAAGCCATGGCCCTCGGGACGACGGCTGTAGGCATGGGTGTCGTAGTCGGCGAGGCCGAGCCCGCGGCCGACCAGCACCACGAGCCCGGCGCAATCCACGCCCTGCCGCGTCCGGCCCTGGTGCCGCCACGGCACGCCGAGCCAGGACCGGGCGGCCGCGACAACGGCAAGAGGATCAGCGGGCATCGGGGTAGCTCATCAACGCATCCTGGCCCGGCACGAAGGGCTCGCCGCGGAAGTTCAGGACGTTGGCGAAACGTTCGATGCAGGTGTCCAGGCGCTTGTCGCAGCCCGGATGGAGGCGGAAGAGATCACCGACCCGGATCGCATAGCCCACCGGAAACAGCAGCTCGAGCCGGCCGCTGGCCTGGGTCCAGGCCTTCACCTCGATCGCCCGGCCGGCATTCGGGCCGCTCTCCCAGGTGAGCACGCTGCCGGCAAACCAGCCGTCCACGGCGCGCGGCTCGTCGACTGCGACAGTGAAGGTGGTCCGGTCGACGGCGTCCACGACGGTGCCTGAGCGGCTCCATGCCTCCATCGCCGCGAACACGGCCGTGCCGTCCGTGGTCTGCTGACCGACGATCGTGTCGTAGACCGGCTCGACGGCCGCGGTGGTGCCGGCCACGACGCAACGGTGGAGGCGGTTCTCGTAGACCTGCGAACCCGTGCCTGCTCCAGTCGCCACCCGCACGTGGTCACCGACGCCATAGGTGGTCTCGCGTGCGACTACGGCCGGCAGGATCGGCACCCGGCAGCGATGGTCGCCGAGATCGGCGCGGCATTCCGGGCTGTAGAGCGCGCCGATCCGCTGCTGCAGCGCCTGGGTGAGGCCCCTGAGCTCGGTGCGGAACACCCCCTGCTCGGTCAGCACGACCTCGCCGAACCAGCCGCGCCGGAGCCGCAGGATGCCCATCGACGGCTCGGCCCAGTTGACCAGGAAGATGCGCACCTCGGCCCGGTCGAACAGGCCG
>SLRI01000379.1 GCA_007131045.1 Rhodospirillales bacterium | reverse complement strand
GGTAGGCTTCGTGGACTTCTCTCTCGAACTGCTTCGAGAATGCTTGATCAATCGTGATGGACATCGCGCACCTTGGGTTGCTTGTCGCGATAATGGGAGCCGCCGGTTGTCCTTGCGGGCCATGAGCTCGGGCGATGGGTTGGCGATCCACCGGGCCCGCGAAGGGTTTTCCGGAACGGATCGCCCGTCAGCGGGTCAGGTGGGAAACAGGCTGCGATAGCCTGCGGTGACCCGCTGGACGATCTCGGGGTCGCGATCCCGCCAGTAGCGCGGGTCGCGGATCAATTCGCGGAGGCTGTCTTCGGTGACCGCCAGTTGGCCGGAACCGGCGCGACCGACGATCTCGGGCTCGGCCTTGCGCATCATCTCGTGCAAGGCGAGAATTCCCTCGAAGCTGCCGGCGAGCGCCTCGTGCAGCTCTTCGGGCAGATTGGCCGCCGCATAGGCCTTGATTTGGGCCGAGGTCGTCCGCCACGCCTCGGCACCGCCGAAATGGCGCTCCAGGCGATCGACCTGCCGTGAAGCCTCGAGCTCGGCGGTCGCCTCCTCGATGACCGGCAGCAACCGCTCGGCCGCCAGGTCGTAGACCAGCTGCGCCTGACGCTGGGTGAAACCGGCGCCGTGCAAGAGTTCGTTGAGCGAAGGATCCGGCGTGAGCAGTGGATGCGGGGCCTCGATCTCGTAGCCCTCGGGCGCCGGCGGACGACCGAGCACACCGAGCAGACGGTCGATGGCCTCGACGTCGTCGGCGTTCTCGGGCTTGGGCACGGACCGCCCGAGGCGTCGCTCGAGCTCCAGATAGGAGCGCAGCAACGCGTCAGTCCGGATGCTTCCGGCCTCGGCGTCCCAGAACTTTTCGGGCACGTCGGCCGGACGATCGGCCGACCCGTCAGGGGTCACACCGTCTTGCGCCGCAGCGGCGGTGATCTCCGGGTCATCGATCGAAACATCGTCGTGGTGCTCGGCCAGTGGGGCCATCTCGGCCTGGATGTCCAGATGGTCGGGCTCGGCGGTCGCGGTGGGCTCGTTGGTCTGCATGATCAACCTCGAGGACGGGCAAGACGGAGAAGGTGGGCGATGGCCGCGCGCTGGCCCTCGACGTGGCGCAGCTCGGCGTCGGACGCACTCGGCGCCACCCGGCGGTCCAGGAAGGTCGTCCGCAGATGCTGGATCACGACCTCCCCGTTGCGGCCGGCGAAGCAGGCCTGAATCGCCTTGGCGAGATCATCGTCGGGCCGGGTGTTCGGCCGATCGTCGGCGAACCAGGACCAGCCCAGCGGCTGCTCTTCATCGGGCATGATCTGCTCCATGGCGGCTCACTCCGGCTCGGATCGAGCGAGCAGCTCGCGCGGCACGCCCAGTGTCTCGGCGAGCCAGCTCGCGGTGGCTGCCAGATCGACGAGCTGGGCGGCATCGCCGCCGAGCTTGCCCATGGTCTCGAGCCAGAGCAGCGTGTTGCGGATCTCCTCGCGTGCCTGAACACGCGCCAGGGGCGAGCGGTAGTGGACGTCGACGATGGTGCCGTCGAGCGCTACCGGTGGCACCTCGCCGCGGCGCCGCAGGATGGCGAGAGAGCGTGCCATGAGCGGGGTCAGGAGTTCGGCCTGGAGACGGCCGTAGATGGCGCCGAGCAACCGGGTCATCTCGGCGCTACGCTCGAGCACCTCGGTCGCGGTCATCCGACGATCGGTGACCTGACCCAGCCGATCCGCCATCAAGGTGTGGCGGATCCGCGACCGCAGATCGCTCAGCACCAGCTCGGAGACGTCGAACCGACCGGGCGCCTGCAACGGCGTCAGCCCGGCCGAGCCCGCGGCCTTGGGGATGATGCTGCCGGGCACGAGACGAATATTGGCCGGGTTCAAGACACCGTCGTCCTCGGCGAGCCAGATCCCGGTGGCGGCGATCGAGGCGTTCTTGAGCACCAGCTCGACCACCTTGTTGGCGGTCTTGATGTCCGGCAGGGCGGTCATCACCGGCGACCGGCCGTAGAGCTCGCCGGTCCCCTTCATCCAGCGGAAGGTCAAGAACGGCGACTGCTCGAAGACCCCCTCGGCGAGCAGCAGCGGGGAGCGGATCGCATCACCCTGGACCGGCAGTATTGCTTGATAGTCGAAGAAGTTGCCGCGCGCCCTTACGGTCTCCACGAGCTCGAGCTCGAGATCGGACGAGGCGCCGGCCTCGGCGCTGATGCCGAGAAGTTCGACCGATCCGGCGAAGCGCCGCCTGATCTCCGACAACGTCGCCGTGGTGACCCGATAGTGCCGCTCGATCTGCCCGTTCACGTCGCCGTCGATGAAAATCTCGGCAGCAGGAATGGCGGAGAAGCGGAAGGCCGAGGTGCAGCCGACCGGCGCCTCCTCGAACAACAGCGTGGCCGTGCCGGTGGTGACGAGATCGAGAAAGCACTGGTGGATCTCGACGGCGAAGTTCGACCGATCGAAATGTCCCTGTACCCGCGCCGCCGCGGCATCGAGAATCTCGGCGAGCTCGTCCTTGTCACTCGGGTCGACATCGTGTCCCGGCCGGAGGCCGAACCATCGTGACCAGGGCGGCGTCAACTCGGCGAGCAGGCTCGCTGCGAGCTGCTCGACCGCATCCGGGGCGGTGCTGTCGAACAGCCGCTCGGCATGGTTGGTCCCGGCGAACGCCGCCTGCGACAGGCCGTGGCCCCGCATCGGCAGCGCATAGGCATAGCAATCGCGCCAAAGCTGCTCCCAAGCCGCACGCCGCTCACGCGCGCCGGCAAACCGTCGAAACACTTCCGGCAGTGACGATCCCGTCATGCACCGTTCCAATCGTTCTGATCCAG
>SLRI01000068.1 GCA_007131045.1 Rhodospirillales bacterium | reverse complement strand
GGACCTCTTGACCATCGTCGACGAGGAGGCCTGCTACTTCATCCCGCAGATCGAGACCAAGATCATGAACGAAGGCTGGGCCAGCTACTGGCACCACAAGATCATGACCGCCCTCGACCTGCCGCAGTCGATCCACATGGAGTTCATGGTCCGCCACAACCAGGTCATCTGCCCGCACCCCGGCAGCCTCAACCCCTACCACCTGGGCTTCGTCATCTGGCACGACATCGAAAAGCGCTTCGGCGGCCCCGAGACCGCGGAAGGCCGCGCCAAGATGTTCGAGGTGCGCGAATCCGACCGCGACACGGCCTTCCTCCGCCGCTTCCTCACCCCAGAGATCATGCGCGAGATCGACCTCTTCTCCTACAAGCCCCGAGGCGAGCACCTCGTCGTCGACCGCATCTCGGACGAGGAGCACTACGCCGAGGTCAAGGCCAAGCTCCTGGCACAGACCGGAACATCCTCACTCCCCGTCATCAAGGTCACCGACGCCGACCACGCCGGCCGGCGGACCCTGATGCTCCGCCACGAGCACGATGGTCGCGACCTGGACATGACCCACGCCGAAAAAACCCTTCAACACCTCCGCACCCTCTGGCGCCACGACGTCTACCTGCAAACCAAGCTGCGCGGCAAAAAAGCCCTGATGAGCGCCACGGAAGCGGGCTTCGACGCCAGACTCGTGGCTTAGCGCAGTGTGAGGACTTCCGGGGAGGCACGCCTCCCCGGGCCCCTCCGTTACCTCAAGGGGGTGTACCGGAGTGGGCGGCGGCGCTCGGTTTCGGATCACGGTCCGATAAAGCGAGAGAAGCAACCATCATCATCTCGAGCCCTTGCTGATAACGACCGGCAGCATAATCCGCACGAGTAAAAAAAGCGTTACGCCCGGGCTAATTGGACGGGCTCGCTTCCGCCACCCGATAGAAAACGTGCCCGCCCTCCGTCACCGTCGGTTCGTACACCTCCGCCCAGTCCGGGCTCAAACCCTCGGCGTGGAAATAGAGCGCCCCTTTGGTGCGATCCTCGAGCTCCTGGTTCAAGGCCCGGCGGGCGACATCCATCGTCAGTTCGTAGCGATCCGCCTCCTCGACATCGAGCGGATTGCCGTCGCACCACCAGGAGAACTGACACGGCCCCTCCGGACGCCCCTCGGTCACGACCCCGCAGATCGTGTCGGGAAAACCGTCACCAGCGAGCCGGTTCATCACCACGTTCGCCACCGCCTCCATGCCGGGCAGGTCTTCGCCCTTGGCCTCCCAATAGACCGTCCGCGCCAGACAGGTCAGCGCGTCATCGAGTGGCGCCTGACCCTCGGGATCGACGGCCTCTGCCTCCTCGGCCTCGATCGCTTCTGTCGCCGGCTCTCCCTCGGCCGCCGCCGCCTCCAGCTCCTCGGCCTTCTCCACTGCAGCCGCCGCCTCCTCCTCGCTCGGCCAGCCCGTAACGCCGAAACCGGCCAACAGAAGGCCGAGAACGACCGCGCCCGCACGACCCACGGAAACCCGAAGCCCGACTTCGAACATGACCAGCCTCCACTGCCCACTCGCCCGGGCCAATCCGCGTACCGGCCCGGAGGTTCCCCGAGAAGATGATCGATAAGGCGAACGGGCCGGAAGCGCCAGCTCGCGCCCCGGCCCACGGCCCGCCACCCTTGTAGCGGCTGGGCGAAACCAGACTATGATCGAGCAGGAGCGGTAGGTGTTTGATCTGGTCGATGAAATCCTTCCGCTCACCCGGCCGGCATCGGCAGGTAGGTCGTGGCGATGGCGAAGTAGATGAGCACGCCCGCGGCATCGGCGATCGAGGTGACCAGCGGTGCGGAGGCCGTGGCCGGATCCCAGCCGAGGCGCTGCAGGATGAACGGCAGCGACATGCCGATCGTGCTGCCGACGAGGACGATCAAGACCATCGACATCGAGACCACCATGGCGATCTCGGGGCCGCCGCGGTAGACGCCGATGAAGGAGACGGCCACCGCCATGCTGAGGCCCAAGAGCAGCGCCACCAGCACCTCGCGGCCGATCATCGTTCCCCAGTCGCGCATCTTGACGTCGCCGGTGGCGAGCCCGCGGACCATCAGCGTCGCCGCCTGCGAGCCGGCGTTGCCGCTGGAATCGATCAACAGCGGCAGGAAGAAGACGAGCGCCACGTAAGCCTCGATCGTCTCCTCGAAATAGGCGATCCCGGCGCCCGAAAAGATGTTGCCGAAGACGAGGAGAACCAGCCAGACGCAGCGCATCCGATACAAGAGCCAGATCCCGGCCGACTTGACCGAGACGATGCCCTCACCGACCGAGCCCACCTTGTGCATGTCGATGGTCGCTTCCTCGCGCTCGACATCCATGGCGTCGTCGTGGGTGATGATGCCGACGAGCTTGTCGCCGCCATTGATCACCGGAATGGCGATCAGGTCGTAGCGGGCGATCTTCTGCGCCGCCTCGACCCGATCGTCCCCGACCCGGACCACGTGCACGTCCTTGCGCATGACGTCGCCGACCTTGGCCTCGTCCCGGGCCACCAGCAGGTCGCGCAGCGAGATGCGGCCGACCACCCGGCGCTCCGCGTCGATGATGTAGGCCTCGTAGATGGTCTCCTTGTCGGGCGCCTCGCGCCTGAGCTTCTCGGTCGCCTGCAGCGTCGTGAGGCCGGGCTCGAGCGTGGCGTAGTCCGAGGTCATGATCGCCCCGCAGGTCCCCTCGGAATAGGACGCCAGCTTGCGGATGTCCTCGCGCTCGGCCTGGGCCAGGCCGGGCAACAGCGCCTGCTGCTGCTCGGGACTGAGGCGGGCGTAGAGATCCGCCCGCTCGTCGTGGCTCATGC
>SLRI01000469.1 GCA_007131045.1 Rhodospirillales bacterium | reverse complement strand
TCTTTCGGACGACGTTGATCCGGCAGGCATTTCGGCGGCTGTCGGACCTGCCGACCCGGCTCTATGCGTTTTCGGACGACATGGACGGGTTGCGCAAGCTGCCGGACAACATTCCGCATCCCGAACTGGTGCTGCCGCATCTGCAAAAGCCCTTGACCGCGATTCCGGACCCGTTCGGCACGCACGAGAGCTACGGCCACCACATGAACGCCAGGCTCATGGCGTTTCTCGACCGCTTCGGCTTCGACTACGACTTCCGAAGCGCGACCGACACCTACAAGGCCGGCACCTTCAACGAGGTGCTGCTCAGGGTGCTCGAGCGGCACGAGGCGGTCTGCGACGTGGTCCGGCCGCATCTGGGTCCCGAGCGGCGGGCGAGCTACAGCCCGATCCTGCCGATCTCGCCAAAGTCCGGGCGGGTGCTGCAGGTCACGATCGAGGAATGCCGGCCGGATTCGGGCACCGTGGTCTTCCGCGACGAGGACGGCGCGCTCACCGAGGTGCCGGTCACCGACGGGCACTGCAAGCTGCAGTGGCGCGCCGACTGGGCCTTGCGCTGGACCGCGCTCGAGGTCGATTACGAGATGTCGGGCAAGGACCTGATCGATTCGGTCAAGCTCGGCGGCCAGATCTGCAAGGTGATGGGTGGCACGCCGCCCTTGGGCTTCACTTATGAGCTCTTCCTCGACGAGAACGGCGAAAAGATCTCGAAGTCCAGGGGCAACGGGATCACCATCGACGAGTGGCTGCGCTACGCCACGCCGGAAAGCTTGCAGCTCTTTCTCTACCAGCACCCGAAGAAGGCGAAGAAGCTCTTCTTCGACGTGATCCCCCGCCATGTCGACGACTACGAGGCCTTCGTCGCCGCCTTTGCCGGCCAGCCGGACAAGGAGAAGCTCGGCAACCCGGTCTGGCACATCCACGACGGCGACCCGCCGACCGAGCCAGTGCCGGTCGGCTTCGCAATGCTGCTCAACCTCGCCTCGGTGGTGAACGCCGAGGATCCCGAGGTGCTCTGGGGCTTCATCCGTCGCTACAGCCCCGATCTCACGCCCGAGACCCAGCCCAGGCTGGCGCGGCTGGTCGATCACGCGATCGCCTACTACCAGGACCGGGTGCGGCCGGAGAAGCGGCACCGCGCCCCCGATGCCACCGAGCGGGCGGCGATGGAGGAGCTGGAGCAGGCGCTGGGCGGGCTGAACGAAGGCACGCCCGCCGAAGCCATCCAGAACGAGGTCTACGAGATCGGCAAGCGCCACGACTTCGCCAATCTCAGGGACTGGTTCCGCGCCCTCTACGAGGTGCTGCTCGGCCAGACCCAGGGGCCGCGCTTCGGCTCGTTCGTGGCGCTCTACGGGGTGGCGAATACGCGGCGGCTGATCCGGGAAGCGCTCGAGGCTGAACGGCCGGTGCATGCCGGCTGAGCAGCGGACCCGGCCTCTTTCCGCGCGCGAGCTGGCGCTTCGGGTGCTGGACGCGGCGCTGCTCGACAAGGAGCCACCCGAGGCACACTTCGCCCAGCTGACCCGTACCGCGGGCATGAGCACCCGCGATCGCGCCTTCGCGCGGCTGCTCTATACGACGGTGCTGCGGCACAAGGCGGCGATCGACCGGGCGATCCACCCGCATCTGGCGTCCTCGCCCAGGCAGCGCAGTGCCATGAACCTGCTGCGGCTCGGTGCGGCCCAGCTGCTCTATTTGAAGACGGCACCGCATGCCGCGGTCGGCGAGTGCGTGGAGCTCGCCAAGCGCCGACGGCTGGCGCCGCCGGGCCTCGTCAACGCGATCTTGCGCAAGCTGGTGGGCCAGTCGCCAGTGGACTTGGCCCCGCTGGAGACGCTGCCTGCCTGGCTGGCCGAGCGCTGGGTCGAGCATTACGGCGGCGCGCTCGCCGCTGCCATGGCCACCGCCATCGGCCGGGTGCCGCCGCTCGACCTGACGGTGAAGGACGATCCCGAGGGCTGGGCGGCAAGGTTCGGCGGGCGGGTCGTCGGGCCGCAGACGGTGCGCCTTATCGATGCCGGGCCGATCGAGGACCTGCCGGGCTATGCCGAGGGTGCCTGGTGGGTGCAGGACCTGGCGGCGACGCTGCCGGCCCGAGTGCTGCGCCCGACCTCGGGCGAGCGCGTGCTCGATCTCTGCGCCGCACCGGGTGGCAAGACGGCCCAGCTGCTGACTGCCGGCGCCGTCGTCACCAGTGTCGAGCGCGATCCGACACGGGCCAAACGCCTCGGGGCCAATCTCCGGCGGCTGGAGCTGGCGAGCGAGGTCGTGGAGGCCGATCTCATGGACTTCGCCCCGGCCGAACCCTTCGAGGCCGTGCTGCTCGACGCGCCCTGCACGGCCACCGGCACGATCCGTCGTCATCCGGACATCATGTGGACGAAGGGGCCGGCCGACGTCGCCAGCATGGCAGCCTTGCAGACCCTGCTCCTCGCCCGGGCCGCCGGGTTCACGGCCCCGGGCGGGCGGCTGGTCTATGCCGTCTGCTCCATGGAGCCCGAGGAAGGGCCAGGGGTGGTCGAGCGCTTCTTGGCGTCACACGAGGATTTGGTCCGTGCTCCCATCGCCGAAGCCGAAACGGGCTTCGAGCCGACGCCTGAAGGCGATCTTCGCACGCATCCGGCCCTCTTGCCCGACGCGGGCGGCATGGACGGCTTCTTCATCGCCCGCCTCATCAAGAACGCCTGAGATCCCGCCATGTCGCTGCTCCGCCCGGCCCGCGCGCTGCTCTCCGTTTCCGACAAGACCGGCCTCGCCCCGCTCGCCTCCACCCTGGCCCGGCACGGCGTCGAGCTGATCTCGACCGGTGGCACGGCC
>SLRI01000161.1 GCA_007131045.1 Rhodospirillales bacterium | reverse complement strand
CGGCGCCGGCGAGGTGTTCGGGGACGACGATCTCGGGGGCCGTCTGCATCACCTCGTCCATGAACGGCTCGGAGCCGGTGATGCCGTTGGCGTAGCGGGTGAAGTTGGAGATCATCGCGGCGTTCTCGGGCTCTAGGATGAAGTTGATGAACTGCATCGCGGCTTCGGGGTTCTGCGCGTCGGCGAGGACGCCGGCGTTGTCCATCCAGACCGGAAAGCCGGTCTGCGGGTAGCCGTAGGTGATGTCGGGGTTCTGCAGGCGGGCGCGCATGGTAGCACCATTCCAGTAGACTCCGGCGGCGATGTCGCCGGCGGCGTAGGCGTCGACGGTGCCGTAGTCCATGGCGATCCAGTGTTGCTTGGCCTCGGTCAGCTGGTCGCGGACGGCGCGCAGGATCTCCATGTCGTCAGTGCAGGGCTCGCCGCCCATGGCACGGATGGAGAGGTGCATGATGTCGGTCATCTCGGGGATGACGTTGACCCGGCCCTGCAGCTCGGGCGGCGGGTCGAGGAAGATGTCGGCGGTGTGCGGGTCGCCGTCGTAGACCGCGGTGTTGACGATGACGCCGGTGGTGCCCCAGGCCCAGGGCACGGTGTATTCCCGGCCCGGGTCGAACGCGACGTCGACCCAGTTGGGATCGATGTTGTCGAGATTGGTGACGACGTCCCGGTCGAGGGGCATGAAAAGCCCCTCCTCGATCCAGATCGGCACGTAGTTGTTCGAGGGTACGACGATGTCGAAGCCGTGGCCGCCCTGGCGAATGCGGGTCAAGGCGGTGTCGTTGCTGTCGAAGTCGGTGAGCGTGACGGTGATGCCGGTTTCCTCGGTGAATTTCTCCAGCATCTCGGGTGGGGTGTAGTTGCCCCAGTTGTAGAGATTGAGGGTGCCCTGGGCGGTGGCGATGGAGGTCGAGGCCAGGAGGGTGGCAAAGCCCAGGATGAGGAGTCTCGTCGGGCGGTGCATGGGCGGTCTCCCTGTTGCTGTCTCTGCAGTTAAGCGCGTTTGCGCGAGAGGGCGAAGAAGATCGTGACGGCGGCGACCGAGAGGAGGAGGAAGAGGGTGGCGATCGCGTTCATTTCCGGGGTCACCACGCGGCGGAGCTGGCCCAGCATGTAGGTCGGCAGGGTGTCCTGGCCGGCGGACTTGACGAATTCGGTGATGACCACGGCATCGAGCGAGATGACGAAGGCCAGCATGTAGCCGGCGACGATGCCGGGCAGCAGCAGTGGCAGGGTGATGTGGCGGAAGGTCTGGACCGGATTGGCGTAGAGGTCGGCAGCGGCGGTCTCGAGGGTGAGGTCCATGGTCTCGAGCCTGGCGCGGATCGGGAGGTAGGCGAAGGGGATGCAGAAGGCGGTGTGGGCGGCAACCAGGTAGCCCATGCCGTGATAGCCGGTCTGGACCTTGATCATCGCAAAGAAGATCAGGAGTGCGACGCCGGTGACGACTTCGGGGACCATCAGCGGCTGGTTGATCAGGGCGTAGATCAGGGTCTGGCCCTTGAAACGGCTGGTGCGGGTGGTGCCGAGGGCTGCAAGGGTGGCGACGATGGTGGCGATGCCGGCGGCGGTGACGGCGAGGCCGAGGGAGCGGATCGAGACTTCGCGGACCTGGCGGTTCTCCAAGGCGGCCTGGTACCAGTGGAGCGAGAAGCCTTCCCAGCGGGACATGGAGGCTGCTTCGTTGAAGGAGAAGACGACCAGGGTGGCGATGGGGAGGTAGAGGAGGACGAAGGTCAGGATGGCGATGCCGGCGAAGCCCGGTAGCCTGGCGATCGGGAAGCTCTTAGCCACGGGTCGGGGCCTCCGCCCGGTTGATGACGCGGATATAGGCGATCAGCGCTGCGAGCACGATAATCAGAAGGGTCAGGGCCAGGGCAGCACCCAGGGGCCAATTGCGGCCCTGGCCGAATTGCAGCTCGATCAGGTTGCCGAGCATCATGTTGCGCCCGCCGCCGAGCAGCCTCGGCGTGACGTAGGCGCCGATGGCCGGGATGAAGACGAGGATCGAGCCCGCGATGAAGCCGGGCTTGACCAGCGGAAAGACGATCTCCTTCAGGACCTGCCAGCGGCTGGCGTAGAGGTCGTAGCCGGCCTCGAGGAGGCGCATGTCGAGCTTGTCCATGGCGGCGAACAGCGGCAGCACCATGAGCGGCAGGAAGACGTAGGCCATGCCGAGGAGGATGGCGAAGTCGGTGTACATCATCTGGATCGGGGCGTTGATCACGCCGGCCTGGATCAGGATGGTGTTGATCAGCCCTTGATTGCGGATGACCTCCTGGATCGCGAAGGTGCGGATCAAGAGGTTGGTCCAGAACGGGATGGTGATCAGGAAGAGCCAGATCTCGCGGCTGCCCGGGGCCCGTGTGGCGATGAACCAGGCGGTCGGAAAGCCGAGGATCGCGCAGATGACGGTGGTCTGGAAGGCCAGGCTGATCGAGCGCCAGAAGATGGCGGCGTGGGCATGATTGAGGCTGATGATTTCGGGCTCGAAGATGTCCCTCGAGAAGAAGACGCGAAACCAGCCTTGGGTGGAGAATTCCCAGGTGACGCCGCCGAAGCTGCCGGGGCTGAGGAAGGAATAGACGACGACGATCAGCAGTGGGCCGGAGGCGGCAAGCACCAGGATGGTCAGCGCCGGGGCGCAGAGCAGCCAGTTCCAGCGGTGGCTGGGGGGTTGGTCGGCCAGCGTTTCGGGGGCCAGGGTTTCCGGGATGGTGGCCGCTGCCCTGTCGCTCCTGGTCTCGGCGACCACCGCCATGATCAGGCCCTCAGCACCTGGATGCCGCCTTCGGCGACCTTGATTTGCACGGTTTGGCCCGTCGCCGGGG
>SLRI01000492.1 GCA_007131045.1 Rhodospirillales bacterium | reverse complement strand
GGCCCGTCCGAGGCCGATGCGCGGTTCATCCGGGAACTCGTGATCCACGACGACGAGGAGGTCGTGGTGCTGAACAAGCCCGCCGGCCTCGCGGTGCAGGGCGGCTCGAAGACGACCCGGCACATCGACGGCATGCTCGATGCGCTGAGCCAGGGCGGCGAACGGCCGAAGCTGGTGCACCGGCTGGACCGCGACACCAGCGGCGTGCTGGTCCTGGCCAGGAACGCCGTCGTCGCGCGCGAGCTGATGCACGCCTTCCAGCAGCACGAGGTGAAGAAGCTCTATTGGGCCATCGTCCAGGGCAACCCGGACAGGAATGCCGGGCTGATCGACCTCAGGCTGGGCAAGGCCGGGCCTGACGGGCGCGAGAAGATGACGCCCGAGGCGCTGGATGCCAAGCGCGCCCAGACCGACTTTCGGGTGATCGCCCGGGCCGGCAAGATCGCCGCCTGGGTCGGGCTGATGCCGCGCACCGGCCGCACCCATCAGCTCCGCGCGCACACGGCGGCGATCGGAGCGCCGATCATCGGCGATCGCAAATACGGCGGCGAGCCGCCGGGCGGCGCACCCGAGGGGCTGATGCTGCACGCCCGCGAGATCGAGCTGCCGCGCCGCAAGGGACGTGTGCTCCGCATCACCGCCGAGCCGCCACCGCACTTCCTCGAAGGACTGGCCTGGCTCGGCCTGCCGGCCGAAGCCCTGACCTTCAGCCGCCTTCAGGACTGGCCGGCTTCGGGCTGACGTCGATCCCGGCATAGAACTTGTCGACCGACACCGCCCCGCCGAGGAACCGGCTCTCGAAGCTCTGGCCGGCGAGCAGCGGCAGGCTGCCCTCCCACTGGCCCGAGCGTTTCTGCCAGACTTGCATCAGCGGCCTTCGGCTCTGCAGCAGCCAGATTTCCTGCATGGTGGGCAGCGCCGCATAGTCGGCGATCTTCAGCTCCTTGGCGTCGCGCCCACTGGCGGGTGAATTGATCTCGACCACCATCTGGGGCTGCCTCAGCCCGGGCTCGTCGACGATCGGCTCGGCCGACACGATGACATCGGGGACATAGAACCCCGGATCATCAGGACTGCCGACCACCGTGCCGATGCCGATGAAGGTGCGAGACGTTCCCAGGTCATCGAGCCTCAGGTCGATGGCGTGGGCGGCATTGCCGATCATCAACCCGTGCCGCGGATAGGCCGGCGCCATCGCCCGCGGCACCCCGCCCACCAACTCGTAGCGCGTATCGGTGCCGTCGTCCCAGACCAAGAACTCCGCCAGCGTCATCCGCCGCTGCGCCGTCTCGACCATCGAGCCCATCCTCGCTTGACCCGGCGCCACTATAGCCCGACCTAATCCCCGACAGCAAAAAAGGCGCTTCATGACCCAGCTCATCGTCTTCGACTGCGACGGCACCCTCGTCGACAGCCAGGCCGTCATCGTCGCCTGCGCCCAGGACGCGTTCGCCGCGGTCGGGCTGGTCGCCCCCTCGGCCGAGCGAATCCGCCACATCGTCGGCCTCTCGCTCGAGCCCGCGATGCGCGTGCTGCTCGGCCGCGACGACCCGGCCCTGGGCCAGAAGATCGCGGCCGCCTACCGTGACTCCTTCCTCACCCGCCGGGCCATGCCGAACCACGAGGAACCGCTCTTTCCCGGCGTGCTCGAAACCCTGAAGGCGCTGGCCGAACAGGGCGCCGTGATGGGTGTGGCCACCGGCAAGACGATGCGCGGGCTCCGCCAGATCCTGGAGAAGCACGCCCTCGCCGACTACTTCGTCACCCTGCAGACCGCCGACCTGCACCCCTCCAAGCCGCACCCCTCGATGATGGAGGCCGCGATGTGCGAGGCCGGCTTCACCCCCGACGTCACCTGGATCATCGGCGATACCACCTACGACATCGAAATGGGCCGGCTCGCCGGCTGCCGTGGCATCGGCGTCTCTTACGGCAACCACCCGGCCGATTCCCTGGTGCGCGCCGGCGCCGTCCACATCGTCGACCGCATCGACGAGGTGCTCGACCACCTATGAAGCGGTTCTATCAGGAAGCCACCCTCGGGCCGGCCGACGGCGGCCACACCATCCTGCTCGACGGCCGCCCGGTGCGCACTCCCGGCCGCGCCCTCCTGGCGATGCGGAACCGCGCCCTGGCCGAGGCCGTGGCGGCCGAGTGGGCGGCACAAGCCGAGACCATCCGCCCCGATACCATGCCGCTCACCCGGCTCGCCAACACCGTGGTCGACCAGATGCCGGAGCGCCGCCACGACGCGCTCGCCGAGATCGAAGGCTACGCCGCAGCCGACCTCCTCTGCTACCGCGTCGCCCACCCGGCAGCCCTGGCCGAACGCCAACACACGACCTGGCAGCCCTGGCTCGACTGGGCAACCGAGCAACTGGCCGCACCGCTCGTCACCACCACCGACCTCGATCCCCTGCCGCAACCCCGAGCCTCGCTCGAAGCCCTGAACCGAACCGCCGAAGCCCTCGACGACTGGCGCCTCGTCGGCCTCCACGCCACCACCCGCCTGACCGGCTCGATGGTCCTGGGATTCGCCATGGTCGAAGGCAAGCTCACCGCCGATCCCGCCTTCACCGCAGCCATGCTCGAAGAACTCTACGAAATCGAGCAATGGGGCCAAGAAACCGAGCAGGAAAAACGCCACACCCTGCTCCGATCCGAATTCGCCGCCACCGAGCTCTATTGCCGGGTACTGCTGCAAGAAAAAGAACAGGAGAAATGATTTCCCCCGCGCCCCCTCGGGATTTTTGGGGGTGGGGATGGGCAAGGATGTATGGCGAAACGTATTGTCATTCGTATGGGTTGTGATATGGCTGGCTGGGGATCGTG
>SLRI01000516.1 GCA_007131045.1 Rhodospirillales bacterium | reverse complement strand
GGTTGCGCTTCGTCGACGACGGCGTCGGCGGCGAGCGGGTGACCCCGACCGGGGCGGCAATTCTTGCCCACCTCGCCCCTGGGCCCGTGCTTCCCGGACTGCCCGTCCTCGTCGGCAGTGGTGCGGGCTTCGGCACGCGGCGCCTGCCGGGTCGCGCCAACCAGCTCCGGGCGCTGCTCTTTCAGCCGGTGGCGACGACGGCGACGGCCGAGGAGGTGGCGCGGATCCGCTTCGAAATCGACGATCAGAGCGGCGAGGATCTGGCGACCGGCCTGGATGCGATCCGGGCGGAGGACGCGGTGCTCGACGTCGTCGCCTGGCCGGTCTTCGGCAAGAAGGGGCGGATCGCCACGGCCGTCCAGGTGCTGGTGCAGCCGGCCGGCCTGGCGGCGGCGATCGAGGCCTGCTTCAGCCAGACGACGACCATCGGGCTGCGCCACGACCGGGTCGCCCGGGCGGTGCTGCCGCGCCGGACGACCGTCATCGAAGACCTGCCGGTGAAGGAGGTGCGCCGGCCCAACGGCAAAGCGAGCCGTAAGGTCGAGGCCGATGCCGTGGCCGAGCGGGCCGGTGATGCGGCCGGGCGCGCAGCCCTCCGGCACAGGCTCGAGGCCGCCGAGTCGGCATGAGCGAAGCCGCTCTGACAGCCGTGCTGGCCGAGATGCACGACCTCGCGATCGCGGTGAGCGGCGGGGTCGACAGCATGACGCTGGCCTATCTCGCGGGCCGCTCGGCCCCGGCCCGGCCGCTCGTCCTGCACGCGGCCTCGGCCGCCGTGCCAGAGGAGGCCACCGCCCGGGTCCGACATTACGCCCGAGTTCACGGCTGGCGGCTCGAGGTGATCGACGCCGGCGAGATCGAGGATCCACGCTACGTGGCTAACCCGCACGACCGCTGCTTTTGGTGCAAGACCAATCTCTATGCGACCATCCGCGGCCGGACCGACCGGCCGATCGCTTCGGGTGCCAACGTCGACGATCTCGGCGACTACCGTCCGGGCCTCAGGGCTGCGGCCGAGTACGGGGTGCGCCATCCCTGGATCGAGGCCGGCATCGGCAAGGCCGAAATCCGCCGGATCGCGGCACTCCACGGCCTCTTCGATCTGGCCGAGCTGCCGGCCTCGCCCTGTCTTTCGAGCCGGATCGAGACCGGCATTCCGGTCACCGTCGGCGCCCTCGCGGTGATCGACCGGCTCGAGCGCGAGCTCCGCCTGGCCCTCGCACCCGAGACGCTGCGCTGCCGGCTGCGCCCGTTCGGCATCGAGATCGAGCTGGACGACGCCGCCCTCGCCCGCATCGATCGACCCACCGTCGAAGGCCTGGCGCGGGCGGTGATGGCCGAGCACCGCCAGGACGGCGAGATCCGGCTCGGCCGCTATCGCCGTGGCAGCGCCTTTCGCCGGCCGCCGGCGCAATCAGTGCGGCCATGAGCGACGACATCCGGCTCGATCTCGAGCGCGAGGCGCGGATCGGCATCGCCGAAGCGGTCTTCGCCGCCGGCAAGTCGGTGGACCAGCTCGCCCGGCTGATCGCCGAAGACCCGGCGCGGCGGCGGCTCTTCACCCGGCTCGCGGCCGAGCAATACGCGGCACTGCCGCCGGATGCCGCGGCCCGGCTGCGCTACGATCCGCTGTCGCGCACGGCGGTCATGGGCGCCATCCCGGAGCTGACTGGACCGGCGCGGGTCGCCATCGTCGCCGCCGGCACCTCGGATTTGCCGATCGTCGCCGAGATCGAGCAGACGCTGGCGTTCAACGGGCACCCCGCCACCCGCTTCCTCGATTGCGGGGTCGCCGGGCTCTGGCGGCTCCTGGAGCAGCAGGCGGCGATCGGCCGGCATCCGGTGGTGATCGCCGTGGCCGGCATGGAGGGCGCGCTGTTCAGCGTGCTCGGCGGGCTGATCGGCGGGCCGCTGATCGCGGTGCCGAGCTCGATCGGCTACGGCGTCGCCGATGGCGGCCGGACGGCGCTGTTCGCGGCGCTCACCAGCTGTTCCCCCGGCATCACCGTGGTCAATATCGACAACGGCTACGGCGCCGCCTGCGCGGCGTTGCGGGTCCTGGGCGTGGCCCGGCCCGAGGGCTGAGCCGCCCGCCGAGCACCGCCCGCCGAGCCGCGCCCGCCGAGCCGCGCCGTCAGCCGACATCGTCCCGCTCGAGCTTGGCGAGCTCGACGGCGGCCCTGAGCTCGATCTCGTCGAGCACGGCGTCCAGCTTCGGATCATCGCCGCGGCCGCGCTGCTCGCTCACCAATTGCTGGAGCGCCCCCAGCTTGCGCGCCGGCAGCCGGCCCTCGATCAGGGCCAGGCGAAGCTCGTCGAGGGCATCGAGCAGCTGCTCGCCGCGCTCGCGCGCCCGGCGCCGCCCGGCGAGCGGGTCGTCGACCGCCTGAACGGCGAGAACGGCACCGAGCGAGGTCAGGGGGGCGAGCCCGGCCGCCGCCGCCGCACGCGTGCCCGCCGGCTTGCCGGCCACCCGCTCGGCAAAGCCGGCATCGCCCGAGCGGCGGTCGACGCCGCGCGGCAAGCCGATCCCCGCAGGCCCGAAGCTCTGCCCGATTCGCATCGCCTTCGTCTCCTTCTCGGCGCGAGGATAGCAAGCCCGGGTTAACGGCCGGTTAAGGGCGAGAGACGATGGCGAGCGGCAAATTTTGCCGGGCAAACGGGTCGAAATTGCCGGGTAGCGCCGCCTTCGGCCGAGCGAGAGGGTGGAAAACACCGGCTTTCGCGGGTTGGCAGGGTCGTTGCATGACGGACGGCGAACAAATGCGCAACCCCGGCACCGGATCGTCATGTCACGCTTTTTTTGCCAGCTCTGCCGTCCCGCCCTCCTCGGCGTCTTGCTGCTCGCCTTCGCTCTGCCCGCGGGCCCGGCTTCGGCGACCGTGCGGATCAAGGACATCGCCAGCTTCGAGGGGGTGCGCGAGAACATGCTGGTCGGCTACGGCCTGGTGGTCGGGCTGAACGGAACGGGCGACAGCCTGCGCAACGCCAATTTCACCCAAGAGAGCCTGGTCGCCATGCTCGAGCGCCTCGGCGTGAGCACCCGCGGCCGCAATCTCAACACGCGCAACGTGGCGGCGGTGATGGTGACCGCCACTCTGCCGCCCTTCGCGCGCCAGGGCGGGCGGATCGATATCGCGGTGAGTGCGATGGGCGACGCCAAGTCCCTGGCCGGCGGCACGCTCCTCGTCACCCCGCTGGTCGGCGCCGACGGCGAGGTCTATGCGGTGGCGCAAGGGGCCCTGACGGCGAACGGCTTTCAGGCGGAGGGCCAGGCCGAGCGGGTGACCCGGGGCGTGCCGACCACGGCCCGCATCCCCAACGGGGCGATCGTCGAGCGCGAGGTCGAGTTCGCCCTCGACGACCTGCGCCACGTCCATCTCTCGCTGCGCAATCCGGATTTCACCACGGCCGACCGGATGGCGGCGGTGATCAACGGCTATCTCCGGGACGGCGTCGCCCAGGCGATCGATCCGGCCACCGTCCGCCTGCCGGTCCCCAACCGCTACGACGGGCGGATCGCCGCCCTTCTGACCGAGATCGAGCAGCTGCGCGTCCGCCCGGACAACCCGGCCAAGATCGTCATCGACGAGAGTGCCGGGATCATCGTGATCGGCGAGAACGTGCGCATCGACCGGGTGGCGGTGGCGCAGGGCAACCTCACCGTTCGGGTCACCGAGACGCCGGAGGTCGTCCAGCCCGAGCCCTTCAGCCTGGGCGAGACGGCCGAGCTGCCGCGCACCCGGATCGAGATCGACGACGATGCCGAGCGCAAGCTCGCGGTGCTCGATACCGGGGTCACGCTCGACGATCTGGTCGCCGGCCTGAATGCCCTGGGCGTCGGCCCGCGCGACATGATCGGCATCATCCAGGCGATCAAGGCGGCGGGTGCCCTGCAGGCCGAGATCGAGGTGCGCTGAGATGCTGATGCAGGAGACACGAGCCCCCACCCGCGAACTCGGCGGTGTTGTCGGCCGCGGCTCGGTCGACCCGCGGCTGCGCGAGGTGGCCGAGGAGTTCGAATCGGTGTTCCTCGCGCAGGTGCTGCAGACGATGAATGCCGGGCTCGGCGGCCCGGGGCCGATGGGCGACGGCGACAACGAGGCCTGGGCCGGCATGCTGCAGGAGGAGTACGGCCGGTTGATCAGCCGAAGTGGTGGCATCGGCGTCGCCGACGCGCTCATGCGCGAGATGCTCAAGATGCAGGAGGTGGGATGATGGAGCCTTTCGAGCGGGTGAGCATGGCGCTCACCTTGATGCGCCAGCTCCGCCATGTGGTGGCGCGCGAGACCGAGGCGTTGCGGCAGATGAAGCTGGCACCCTTGGCCGACCTGCAGGCCGAGAAGACGGCGCTCGCCGTGGCCTATGAGCGCGAGGTGCGCGACTTGCGCGCCACCCCCGAGATCTTTGCCGCCCTCGACATGGCCCAGCGCGAGGCGTTCGCCGAGGCGAGCCGCGAGCTGCAGGCCACCATCGCCGCCAACGTCCGCGCGCTCGAGGCCGCGCGCCGGGTCGTCGAGGGGGTCGTCGAGACCATCGGCGAGAGCCTGAAGAGCGTGCAGGGCCGGTCGGGCTACGCCTCGGGCGGTGCCGCCACGCCAGCTTCTGCGACCGGGCCCGTGGCCCTGAACCGCGAGATCTGAGCCGTGCCCATCCCTCGAGCCCTCGGCCCGAACCCGGCGCAAGCGAGACCGTCATGAGTCTCTCGGCCACCCTCGGCAACGCCCTCTCCGGGCTCTCGGCGGCCCAGCGCGCCCTCTCGGTCACCGCCAACAACGTCGCCAACGCCAATACCGAGGGCTATTCGCGCAAGGTGGCCAACCAGGGGAGCCGGATCGTCAACGGCCAGTCGCTGGGCGTGCAGTCGCTGGAGCCGACCCGGGTGGTCGACCACTACCTGACCGGCGAGCTGCGCCGCCAGGAGAGCTCGCTCGGCCGGCACACCGTCATCGCGGAGACCCTGCAGCGGATCGAGCGCGGCGTGTTCGGCGCACCGGGTGATGGCGATCGGGGCATCGCAGCCCATCTCGGCCGGCTCACGGCCGAGCTCGAGCAGCTCGCCAACGAGCCCGAATCGCGCCCCTTGCGCACCGCCGTCCTGGGCTCGATCCAGGACCTCTTCGGCCAGGTCGGCAACGATGCGGCCACGGTCCAGGAGCTGCGCGGCGATGCCGATCGGCGGGTGGCAGAGACCGTACAGGCGATCAACAACGACCTGCAGGACCTGCACCAGCTCAACCAGGAGATCTCGCGCAGCGGCGGCACCCCGGATCTGCTCGATCGGCGCGACGCCGCACTCCAGGAGCTCGCGCAGAAGATCGACATCACCACCTTCCGCCAGGACAACGGCCAGATCGCGGTCCACACCAGCGGCGGCCACGCCCTATTGGAGCAGACCCCGCGGGTCCTCCACTACAAGCCGGCCTCGAACCTCGATGCCAACGTGCCCCTCGGGCCGATCGAGATCTTCATGGCGAGCCAGGTCGACCCCAAGACCCTGACCCCGCTCGTGAACGCGCAAGGCCAGGTGCTGGTCTCGGGCGGCTACCGTGCGACGGTCACGCCCGAGATGATCGCCCAGGGCTTCACCCAGGAGATCGTCTCGCCGCTCGGCGGCGGCAGCCTGCAGGGCCTGATCGAGGCCCGCGATCGCATCCTGCCCGAGCTCGGCGACCAGCTGGCGGAGGTTGCCGAGCTCGCGGCCTTCAGCCTCAACCGGGCGCACAACGCGGCGATGCCGCATCCGTTGCCGACCACTGTCACCGGCACCCGCGATGCCGTGGCGGACTTCCCGGCTGATCCGGCGCAGAGCACCGGCACCGCCTCGCTCGTGGTCTTCGCCGCCGACGGCACGATCGCCGCCGACGTCCAGATCGATCTCGCCGCCGCCACCAGCGCCGCCGACATAGTGGCGCAGATCAACGGCCAGCTCGCCGGCACCGGCGCCGCCCAGCTCGATCCCGCGACCGGCGAGCTCTCGATCACGCTGGGCACCGACGCTGCCGGCGAGCCCTGGCGCCTGGCCTGGGACGAGGCCGACAGCCGCATCACCGTGACCGATGCCGCCGGGCGCGAGCGCGATTTCGGGCTGGTGCATTTTTTCGGCCTGAACGATCTGGTGGTGGCGGACGGCACCCGGCGCGGCGCCTTCAAGGTGCGCGACGACATCGCCGCGGACAGCCGGCGGCTCGCCAATGTCGAGCTGACCCGCGAGGCCGGGGTGCCGGTGGTCGGCGGGGTCGGCGACAAGCGCGGTCTGCAGCGGCTCGCTGGGGCTTTGGACCAGGAGGCGATGACGATCGACCGCGGCGGCCTGCCCGGCTCGTCGACCACGGTCAGCCGCTATGTCAGCGACCTCACGGCGCAGGTGGGTGCTCAGGCCAAGCAGGCGCAGAACCGCGAGGCCGCCGGCCGGGCGATGGTCGAGGACCTCGAGTTCCGCAAAGGCGCCGTCTCCGGCGTCAATCTCGACGAGGAGCTGGCCAAGCTCGTGCTCTACCAGCAGGCCTACAGCGTCTCGGCCCGGCTGATCTCGATCACCAACGACCTGTTCGGCGAACTCGTCAACATGGTCCGCTGAGCGGAGGGGTAGACAAATGCTCGGACGCACCGGCGATGCCGCCCACAGCAATCGGCTGAACGGCTACATCCAGGGGACGCAGGGCCGCATGCGCGAGGCGCAGCTGGCGATCGCGACGGGCAAGCGGGCCCAGACCTATTCGCAGATCGGCAACGAGACCGGCATCCTGCTGCAGGCGCGCGAAGGCAAGCAGCGCGCCGACGCCTTCGCCGCCAGCAACACGACCACGGTCGATCGGCTGCGGACGATGGACGGGGCGCTCGGCAACATCGTCGAGCTGGCAGATCGGATGCGCAGCCTCCTGGTCCAGCGCAGCGACCCGTCGATCGGCAAGAACCTGCCGCTGGCCACCGAGGTCGACAGCATGCTGCAGGAAATCGCCAGCCAGCTCAATGTCCGGCTCGGCGACCGCTACCTCTTTGCCGGCAGCCGCACCGACACCCCGCCGGTCGAGCTGCCGCCGGTGATCGCCGCACCGGCCGACCTCGATCCGGACCTGATCTACAAGGGTGACGACATCCGCCTCGCAGCCCGGGCCGCCGAGCATGTCGAGGTGCCCTACGGCGTGCTCGCCAAGGACGTCTTCGACATCATGAACGTGCTGGCCGCGGCCAAGGAGGCGCACCTCGCCGACGACACCGACGGGTTGCAGGCCGCCGCCGACGCCCTCGACGACGCGTTCTCCTCGCTCGTCGACATCCGCGGCGAGCTCGGCGCCCGCACCGCGCGAATCGAGGCCATCACCGAGACCCATCGCGCCAACGCCGCCTATCTCGCGGAAACCGTCAGCCGCATCGAGGACACCGACCTGCCCAACGCCATCGCCCAGATGGCCAAGGATCAGATGGCGATCGAGGCGGCCTTCCTCACCATCAGCCGCCTGAACAGACTGTCGCTCGCCGACTACCTGCGCTGAGCGCCCGCAGCCGAAACGACCATCGCCTTTTTCGCCGTCGGCTTTAACCGAAAATTAAGTCTGGCGCGCTATCCTGCAAAGGTTGCAACGGGTACGCGAGAGCGGGAGACGCCCATGAACAGTGTCCAAACCTTGGCGAGGACCCCGGCGGCGACGCGCGGGACGCGCGGCGAACGAGACCAGAGCCCCTCGGCGGAGGCGTTCGACGGCGCCGGGCCGGCCGGCCTCGGCACGCTCGAGACCCGCTTCGGCCCGGTCCCGCTCGATCCCGATCGGCAGTTCCGCTTTCGCGGCGGCCTGCCCGGCTTTCCCGCGGTCGAGTGGTTCCAGCTCGACCCGATCCCCGGCCTCGAGAGCGACCTCTTGATCCTCCAATCGGTCGATGCGCCCGGCGTCGGGTTCATCACCTTGCCGCTGCCGGAAGATATCCCGCTGCTGCGGCAAGCCGACCTCGCCGACATCACCAAGATGCTGGCCATCGCCCCCGGCGAGTTGATGGTCCTCGCCATCGTGACCCTCGCGGCCAGCGGAAACGGGATCGAGAAATACCTCAACCTGAGGGCTCCGCTCTTCATCGACGTCCGCCGCAAGGTCGGCGCGCAAGTGGTTCTCGCCGATGCCCGCTACCCGCTGCGTTACCGTCTGACACCAACCGAGACGTGAACCACCGAACCGCGAGAAGCCTACGGCCAGCGCCGCGCTGCATGGCCGATCCCTTCGGCCACAAGCGTCTTTTTAGACATCAGGTTGCGCAATCGGCGATGATTTCACCGTCAGCCCAGCCGACATGACCCGCTGACCAACTACCGGCCGATGCCGGAGAACAAGCTAGGCAACGGCGATCCACATTTCGGGACGGTATGCGGCCGATCGCGCGGGCTTTCGATCCGGGCGCTGAAATGGCGCGCTCGGGAGACTGCGGCGGGGGCGGCTTTCGATCTTGCGTTTGCGACCGCGGATCGGTCTTGTCGTCACGGTTGGACCTTGCCGGCGCAACGCCGTCCGCCGCTCCACCGCAGGTCCGGGACACGCGACCGCCGGCCGAGCCGGCTCGAAGCCCGAGTGGCGACGTCCGTGACGGCGACGGTTACCCTGGACGTTCGGTGCCGGGCGCGGCGCGGCCGGCTTCCAGCCGACTATCGGGCCGAACGGACCGGGAACGTATCACATGAACGAAACGAGCCAGAAGAACGCGATCGATGCGCTGCACGATTGGAGCAAATGGGTGATCGGCATCGGCTTTGCGGCCGGGTTCGGCTGCGTGGTCGTGTTTCGCGAGGCGGGCGAGGGTCTGCCGCGTACCTTTCTGATCCTCGCGATCAGCGCGTTCGCCCTTTCGGTGCTGGCAGCGATGTTGCTCCGGCATGCCCTGGTATCGACGGTGGAGCGGCTGCCGCTCGAAGGTGCGGCAGGACGGCACGAGAGCGTCTTCGATCATCGCCCGGGCCGACGATTGTCGATCGCCCACCTCGCGCGCGCGCAATTGGCCGCGATGGTCCTGGGCGCGCTCTTCTTCATGGCCTGGGTGATCCTGTTGCCGCCGGGCTGAGGGCCGGCCTCTCTTCGAGTGCCAGCCGCGCCGACGGCGCTGCTCAGGAGCGTTTCGGTCAGCTGCCGGACGGCATGAACGGCAGGTCGGTCGGTGCCGTGGTGAGGCCGGCCATGGTCAGGGCGGCGTGGATCTGGCCGCGGTGATGGGTCTGGTGGTTGAAGAGGTGGGCGACGAGGAGGGCGCGGGGCCGGGTGATGTCGCGGCCGGTGGAACCGGAATGCCAGGTGAGATCGCCCGCGAGCCAGCCCTCGTCCAGCGTCTTGGCCCAATCGATGATGGCCTGGTCGATGCGGCGGCGCTCGGCGACGAAGCCCGGCCAGTCGGCGCAGAGCGCGGCGGACGCGGCGATGCTCGCGGCCGCCGGCCGGGCGGTGCCGGCAAAGCGGTGCAGCCAGAACTGGTCGGCCCAGAGCAGGTGGTTGACGGTGCCCGTGATCGAGCCGAAGAAGAGGCCGATATCTTGCGCCAGCACCTCCTCGTCGAGCCGTTCGGCCGTGGCGATCAGGGTTTCGTTCTGCCAGCGGTTGTAGTCGGCCATGGTGCGGGCGAAGGCTGTGGTGATCAAGACGGCTGCTCCCTTGGCCGGCCGCGGGACGGCTCGCTGACCGGCTCGGCTTCGACGACGAAAGCGCCGCATTGAACTGGAAACAACTGCTCTTGTCGACGGCGGCGCGGCGCCGGGTGCGGGCACGGCACACCCGGCGGATCGACCGGGCGACGCTCTTGGCGACGTCGGCCCTGGGCGCGGCGAGGCCCGGCGGCGAGCTGACCCGGCGTTTGGCGAGTGCCCTGGATGCGGTCCCCGAGGCGCTCGTCCTGCACCGCAAGAAGCAGGGCATGTATGCATTCGAGACCCCGACGCACTACGTCAGGGTGGCTCGTCGCGGCAGCGGCCGCCGGTGGCTGGAGCGGGAATATCGGGGCTGGCAGCAGCTGCGCGAGCTCGGCCTCGGCACCCTCGTCTCGCCCGAGCTCGGCTGGCTCGACCTGCCCGGCGGCTGGCGGGCGCTGGTCGACCTGCGCAAGGAGCCGATCGCACCGGCAGAGTTGCCGGCGGCGCTCGCGGCACTGGTCCCCCCGATGATCGAACGGGCTCGGCGGGAGGCGACGGGCCTGCCCGCCACCGTCGCCTTCGGCCACGCCCGGCTGACCGCAGAGCCCGACCTCGCCCCGGGCCTCCACCTGCCGCCGCTGGCGACGCTCGAGGCCGCCTTCGCCGGGCCCGCGCCCATCGGCTTCTTCCACGGCGATCTCAAGGACGACAACATCATGCGCCTCGACGGGCGCTATTGCCTCAACGACCTCAAGTCCTGCGGCGCCGAGCGGCTGCTCGATCTCGAGCTCTTGCAGGTCATCGTCCGGCACTACCCGCTGCACCGCGACCGATCCTGGCTCGAGCGGCTGTTCGGGGCGGCGGCGGACGACTGGCGGCAGCCGGCGATGGCGCCGTTGGTGGCTCTCGTGACCCTGCCGCGGCCACTCTGGCAGCCGACCTATCTCTGTCATGTCATCGGCCAGTGCTACGGGCTCGAAAAGCGACCCGAGCCCAACCTCGAAAACCGGGCGCGAGCATTTTTCGCGCGTCGACTGCTGCGGCAGCGGCTGCGGGCCGCGCTGGTCGACCTCGGGGCCCCCGCCCGCTAGAGTGTCCACACGCAACAACGAACAAGGGAGACGCAGCAATGGCCGGGGTTCGTTTCGGCATGCACAGCAGCCTCTGGACCGCCGAGTGGACGAAGGAGGCGGCCGAACGAGTGGTGCCGACCGCGGCCCGGCACGGGCTCGACGTCATCGAGATCGCGCTCTTGAACCCGGAGGCGGTCGATGCCGCGCACAGCCGGGCGCTGCTCGAGAAGCACGGGATGGCACCGACCTGCTCGCTCGGCCTGCCGGCCGGGGTCGGCGCACCGCTGCGGCCCGAGCAGGCGACGGCGTTCCTGATGAACGCCCTCGAGGTGGCGCACGAGCTCGGCTCGAACACGCTGACCGGGGTCACCTATTCGACCCTCGGCTACACCACGGGAACGAGCCCGACCGAGGCGGAATACGCCGCGATCGAGCAGGCCCTGCGGCCGGTGGCCCGGCGCG
>SLRI01000059.1 GCA_007131045.1 Rhodospirillales bacterium | reverse complement strand
TGGTCTCATGACCTCAACAGCATTCTTGCTGAGATGGCACTCATGCTCCATAGCGGTAGCCAGCGTCCCGCTCAGATGCGGGGCTCATAGAGCAAAATGGGGAGGCTCGGATGCAAAAGCGGCTTCGGGTATTGGCCTTGGGTGCGGCACTGTCAGTGGGCGCTAGTGCCGCGGCGGAGGCCAAGACCTTCTACTGGATCAGCCACGGCTCGCCGGCCGATCCGGTCTGGACCTACTTCCTCGCCGGCGCCGAGCAGTGGGCCGAGGATACCGGCCAGACGGTCAACACCTCGTTCCACAGCGGCGACGTGCCATCGCACCAGGAGGCCTTCCGCGCGGCCATTGCGGCCGGTGCCGATGCCATCGTCTCGTCGAGCCCCGATCCCGGCAGCCTGGTCGAGGTGGTGAGCGAGGCCAAGGCCGCGGGCATCCCGGTGATCAACATCAACACCCCCGACCCCTCGGCCGATTTCGACGCCTATGTCGGCGGCGATCTCGTCGTCTACGGTGCGGCCTGGGCGCAGTACATGGTCGACAACGGCCATGTCGAGGAAGGCAGCTTCGTCTGGATGCCGGTCGAGGTGCCGGGCGCGACCTACGGCGTGCAGGAAGAAGAGGGTATCGCCTCGGTCTTCGAGCCCATGGGCGTCACCTGGGAAGTCACCGACGCGACGCTCGACCAGGCCGAGATCATCACCCGCATGGTCGATTACCTCACCGCCAATCGTGAGCGCATCGACGCCATCATCGGCCTCGGCGATCTCGTCACCGGCAGCATCCAGCGGGTCTTCAACCAGTCGGGCATCGAGCCGGGCGAGATCCCGGTGGTCGGCTGGGGCAACTCGCTCGATACCACGCAGGCGGTGCTGGCCGGCTACGTCAACGCCGCGCAGTGGCAGGACCCGCAAGCCACGAGCTATGTCGGGCTCTCGATGGCGGCCATGGCGGCCTCGGGCATCCCGCCCGGCTTCGACGTGATCGTGGGCGCCCTCTACGAGGCCGACACGGCGCAAATCTACGACGATATCCTCTCGGGCAATTGATGAAGAAGGATGTGGGGGAAATGATTTCCCCCACGCCCCCTCGAAATTCTGGCCCTCGAAATTTCGGTGGGGCGCGGGGAGGATCATCCTCCCCGCATCTTCTGCTTTGCTGCCGGGAATCGTGATGATACCGTCCATCGTTCCGCGCCTGATCGCCAAGCCCGAGTTCGGGCCATTCGTGCTCTTCATCGGCATGCTGGCCGTCTTCTATTCGATCAACCCGGCCTTTCTTTCGCCCTTGAACATCAGCAACACCCTCACCTTCATGGTCGAGATCGGGCTCATCGCGCTCGCGATGACGCTCTTGATGACGTCGGGCGAGTTCGATCTCTCGGTGGGGGCGGTCTTCGGCTTTGCGCCGGTCTTGATGTGGACGCTGTTCAACTCGGGCGTCACCTCGCTCGAGGTCGGCTTCGTCATCGCGCTTTTGACCGCGGCGCTGATCGGGGCCACCAGCGGCTGGTTCGTGACCCGGCTCAAGATCCCCTCCTTCCTGGTGACGCTCGGCATGCTGCTCGTGGTCCGCGGCACCGCCCTTTACGTCACCAGCGGCTTTCCGCAGCGGACCTGGAGTCCCGATGGCCGTCTCTTGGCCGACATCCTGGTGGGCGATTTCTACATCGGGCCGTTTCGGCTCTACATGTCGCTCTTCTGGTTCATCGCCGCCGTTCTGATCCTCCACTACGTCCTGACGCAGAGCCGGGTGGGCAACTGGATCCAGGCCGCGGGCGGCAACCCGCAGGCGGCCATTGCCCGTGGCGTCAACGTCGCCCGGACCAAGATGGGCCTCTTCATCCTCTCGGCGGTGATGGCGGCCTTCGCCGGGATCATCAGCTCGATCCGCACGCTGGCGGCCAACCCCAACAGCGGCACCGGCTACGAGCTCGAGGTGATCGCCATGGTGGTGATCGGCGGCACGGCTCTGACCGGGGGCAGGGGGACCATCATCGGCACCGTCCTCGGCATCCTGATCCTCCGCGTGATGCGCAACGGCATCATCCTGATCGGCGTGCCGGGGCTCGCCTACAACATCTTCATCGGTGCCATCATCCTCGGCATGATGGCGCTGCATTCCGGCCTCGAACGGCGGCATCAGGGGGGCAGCTGACCGTGGCGCAACCCCTGGTCGAGATGCGCGACATCAAGAAGGCTTATGGCAAGGTGCGCGCCCTCGAAGGCGCCGATCTCACGGTCTACGAGAACGAGATCGTGGGGCTTCTGGGCGACAACGGTGCGGGCAAGTCGACCCTGATCAAGGTGCTCTCGGGTGCTGTGCCCGCCACCAGCGGCGACATCTACATCCGCGGCGAGAAAGTGAGCATCAAGAGCACCGCCGACGCCATCGCGCACGGGATCGAGACGATCTATCAGGACTCGGCACTGGTCACCCAGCTCTCGATCGCCAGAAACCTCTTCCTTGGCCGCGAGCCGGTCAAGGGCGCGCGGTTCTTCGACCGCATGGACCAGGAGGCGATGAACGCCGTCGCCAGGGATCTCATGGCCCGGGTCGGCATCACCAAGGACATCCCACCGACGACCCCGATCAGCTCGCTCTCCGGCGGCGAGCGCCAGGCCGTCGCCATCGCAAGGGCCATGCATTTCGAGAGCGATCTCATCATCCTCGACGAGCCGACCAACAATCTCGGCGTCGCCGAAACCCAGGGCGTGCTCCGCTTCGTGCGCAACGCCAGGGATTCCGGCCACTCCTGCATCTTCATCGCGCACAACATCCACCACGTCTTCCAGGTGGTCGACCGCATCGTCGTCATGCGCCTGGGCAAGATCGTCGCCGACGACATCGATCCGAAGACGACCAGCGTCGAGGCGGTCGAGCGGGTGATCACCGGGCTCGAGGAGGACACCCCACCCGGCATCCCGGTGGCGGCGGACGCCTAGGCCCGGCGATCGGCGCCGATCGGCCGGTTCCTCGGTGCGCATCGTATTTCTACCCTGAATTGAATTGCAATGAGATTGATTTCATCATAATGGGGATCAGCTTGCCAACCGAGGATGAGGCTGATGAAATTCAAGACCGCGCTTTTGCCACTCACCATGCCCCTGCTGCTGGCCGCCTGTTTCGGTAGCGGCGGCAGCAGTTCCAGCTCCGGCCAGAGTGGTCCCCTGACCCTGGACAGCACGCCGACCGCGTTCACGTCGTTCGAGGACATCACCGCGAACTCGCTGGTTCAGCTGGACAGTCCGGATATCGAGCACGGTGGCGAGGCGGCGCCGATGTCGCTCAACAAGGCGATGGAGCTCAACAATAGCAACGTGCCGCACGCTGGCGGCCAAGTTACGGGCGAGGTGGTGACGACGAACGAGCCGTCGTTCATCCGCATCCTCTCGGGCGACCTGGACGACGAGGATGACCCCGAACTGGAGGCCGTCCGCCTGAGCGTCGGTCTGCCCGCGGCAGACTCGATCGTCGTCGACTTCGACATTGATGATGCGCGCGACATCGACGATACCGACTACATCGCTTTCGAGCTTGTCGACTCGAACGAGAATGTCACCGACCGGCTGGTCGTCCACGCGGCGGATGACGATGCCGACGAGCTCGACTACCTCTCCTTCGGCGTCTGGCAGCTCGACCTTCTCAAGTCGGCGGGCCATTTCGGTGGCGCAGCCTGGGGCCGCGTCACGGAAGTCGACGCCATGCCGGACGATACTGCGCCTACCGCCATCTATACCGGCGGACTGCTCGGCCAGCATGTCAGCGAGGCTGATGGCAGCACGACTCTCTACGAGGCGGTGAGCACGGTAACCGCCAATTTCGGAGCCTCTACCGTAACCTTGTCGTCGAGCGGCACGCGCAACCTGGAGACCGGAGTTGCCTTCTCGGCTCTTGATCTTCAGATGCAAGCCGGCCAATCGGCCCCGCTTACCGGCAATTACTTCGTCAGTGCCGACAACGCCCTCAGAATCGCTGGCACCGACAACGTCGACGGCCAATTCGGCGGCGCATTCTACGGGCCCGATGCCGAGGAGGTCGGTGGCTGGTTCGACATCACCAACATAGGTAACGGCGCGCGCTATTTCGGCTCGTTCGGTGGGAAGCACGACCCATTCTGATCACTCGCCTTTCCTGACAGCCTGAGCCCCGGGCCGGTGATCGCCGGCCCGGGGTTTCGGCATTCTCGCCCTTGCCAACTCCAAATTCGCCTACTACGACAAGAAATACAAAGAGATGAGCGCGCGTAGGTTGAAGTTTGGCCGCAGGTGCTCGTCGATCGGTCAGCGAGCCCGTCATGCGCCGCGTTTTGGCATTTCTCCTTGCAGCTGCGTTTTTTCTGCTCTCCGCACCCCCAGCAACGGCGGAAACGGCGGCGGAGCCCGTGGCCGCCTCCGCCGCAGCGCTCCTGATCGAGCAGCGGTTTCGCGAGGGCATGGCCGCGCTCGAGGCGGGCGACACCGAAACCGCCATCCGCCGCTTCACCGGCATCCTCGCCGGCGACCCGCGGCTGCACCGGGTCAGGCTCGAGCTCGCCCGCGCCTATTTCCTCGCCGAGGACTGGGCCGATGCGCGGCGCGAGTTCTTCGCCGTGCTGTCGGCCGACGTGCCCGAGGCGGTCAAGGACAACATCATCGTCTTTCTCCGGCTGATCGACCTGCGCCGCGGCTGGAGCTGGACGCTCGATGCCGGGGTCAGGGGCGGCCCGGAGAGCGGCCGGAACTACAAGTCCGACACGGTGATGCTCAACTTCTTCGGGCAGAAGCTGCCGTTCGAGATCGACCGGCCGGACACCCCCGATTTCGGCGCCTTCATCGATGGCGGGCTCGAGTTTCGCGAGCGCCTCATGGAGCTCGAGGGAATGGGCGGGCCCAGCCTCAGCGGCATCGCGCGACTCCACGGCGAGGCCAACCTGTTCGACGACGGCGACTTCAACGAGCTGATCTACGGCGGCACTCTCGCTGCCCAGTTCTCCTGGCCGCGGACCAGCCTGAGCATCGGGCCGGACATCGCCTGGCGGCGGCTCGGCGGCGACGAGCGGGAGCGGCGCTGGGGTGCCTCGGCCTCGATCGAGCACCGGCTGCCCGAGGGCCTAGCCCTCCTCGGCCGGCTGGGCTGGCAGCGGGTCGACGACGCGCTGGCGAATATCCGGGACGGCGATCTCTTCTCCGGCCGGTTCGGTGTCAGCCGCTCGCTCGGCGGGCGCAGCTCGCTCACCGCGATCGCCGGCGTGAGCTATTTCGACGCGCGGGTGCCGACCGAGAGCTACCGCCAGGGCAGGCTCGAGCTGCGCGGCCGCACCGAGCTCGGCTTCGGCCTCGCCCCGACCCTGACCCTCGCCGCGAGCCGTACCCGCTACCGCGCCCAGAACCCGCTCTTCTTCAACCGCCGCAACGACCGCCAGCTCGCCGCCACCCTCGAGGTGGAAAAACGCGATCTGTTCATCGGCCCGTTCTCGCCGTTCGCCTCGGTCGGCTATGTCCGCAACTTCTCCAATATCGAGATCTTCGACTACGACGAGACGCTCTATCGCTTCGGCCTGCGCAAGATCTTCTAATCGCTCGGGGCGGCGGCGGCGCAATTCCCGCGCGCTGTGGTTGCGCCCTGCTCTATAGGAGGCGGCATGGAGCGCGATCGGCCGGCTTTCCTCTGCCACCATTGCGGCACGCTGCACGGCGTGCGGCGGCTGCCGTTCGGCGTCACCGCGAGCTGTCGGACCTGCGGCGCCGTGCTCTACCGCGAGCGCCGCTCGAGCGTCGAGCGGGCGCTAGCGCTGACCCTGGCCGCGGCCGTGCTCTTCGTCGTGGCGCACGCCTTTCCCTTCCTCACCTTCTCGATGGAAGGCAGCACCCGCTCGGGCACCATCCTCGGCAGTGCGGCAGCGCTCTGGGCCGACGATTCGTGGGCGCTCGCGGTCGTGGTCGTGATGCTGGTGACGGTGATCCCGCTCGGCAAGCTCGGCCTCGAGCTCTGGGTGCTCTTGCCTCTTTGGAAGGGCAGGGTGGCGCCCGGGACGTTTCGGCTGTTCGCGTTCGCCGACAAGTCGAAGACCTGGGCGATGACCGAGGTCTACCTGCTCGCCGTGCTGGTCGCCTACGTCAAGCTCTCGGATCTCGCGAGCATCACCGTGGGCCCGGCGCTCTGGGCCTTCGCCGGGCTGATCCTCTGCCTCGCCGCCGCCGACAACATCCTCGATCGCCGCGCCGTCTGGTGGCGGCTGCAGCCGCAGAACACGATGCGCGCGCTCGGCCGCCCGAACCGGGTGGTCGCGGCCTGCCACACCTGCGATCAGGTCGTGGCCCTGCCGGACGACGGCCACGGCTACCGCTGCCCGCGCTGCACCGCGGTTCTGCACGCCCGCAAGCCTCGGGCACTGGCCCGGAGCTGGGCGCTGCTGCTCGCCGCCGCCGTCCTCTATGTCCCGGCCAACATCCTGCCGGTGATGACGGTGACCAGCTTCGGCCGCGCCCAGGCCGACACCATCCTCTCGGGCGTGATCGCACTGGTCGAGGCCGGCATGCTGCCCGTGGCCCTCCTGGTCTTCTTCGCCAGCGTCACCGTGCCGCTGCTCAAGCTCGTCGGGCTCGGCTTTCTCCTCGTCTCGGTGCAGCTCGGCTGGACCGGCAAGAGGCGCGATCGGACCCGGCTCTATCGGATCATCGAGCAGGTCGGCCGCTGGTCGATGATCGACATCTTCATGATCGCCATCCTGGCCGTGCTGGTCGATCTCGGCGAGATCGCCCGGATCGAGCCCGGGCCCGGCGCCCTGGCCTTCGCCGCCGTCGTGGTCTTGACCATGCTCGCGGCCCGCGCCTTCGAGCCCCGGCTGATCTGGGACCGACCGCCCATCTCAACGAAGAAAGCAAGCGCCGATGGCGAACCGCTCCGACACCCCGCCTGAGCCACGCGATCCCGACGCCCGTGCGGCCGATCCGGTGCTCCGTCGGAGCCGCGGCTTTTCGCTGGTCTGGCTGATCCCGCTGGTCGCCGTCGGCATCGGCCTCTGGCTCGCCTGGACCACCTTCGCGCACCAGGGACCGGTGGTGCGGATCACCTTCGCCACAGCCGAAGGCCTCGAGGCCGGCCAGACCCGGGTCCGCTACCGTGAGGTCGAGGTCGGCATGGTCGAGGACGTCCGCGTCCTCCCCGACCTCTCCGGCATCGTCGTCGAGGCCAGGCTCGAGCCCGAGTTCGCCGAGCATCTGACCGAGGGCACGCGCTTTTGGGTGGTCCGCCCGAGGGTCGGCTTCGCCGGGGTCACCGGCCTCGGCACGCTGCTCTCCGGCGCCTATCTCGAGGTCGATCCCGGCCCCGGGGCCAGTGCGCGCAGCTTTCTGGGGCTCGAGGAGCCGCCCTTGATCCGCTCGGGTGCCGAGGGCCGCGAGTTCCTCCTGATCGCCGAGGATCTGGGCTCGGTCAGCCGTGGGGCACCGGTTTACTACCGCGGCTTTCCGGTGGGCCAGGTGCTCGGCTACCGGCTCGCCGACGATGCCCGAAGGTTCGAGATCCCGGTCTTCGTGCAGAGCCCCTACGACCGCCTGGTGAGCGCCGACAGCCGCTTTTGGGACGTCTCCGGCATCCGCGTCGACGCCGGGCTCGACGGTATTCGGGTCCAGGTGGCGGGACTCGCAGCCCTCATCGCGGGCGGTGTCGAGTTCTCCTCGCCGGCCGGCATCGCCAGCGAGCCCGCGGACGCAGGCAACCGCTTCGCCCTCTACCCGGACGAGGCGAGCATCGGCGAGGCGCGGCCGGACGAGCGGATCCCCTACGTCATCGAGTTCGAGGGCTCGGCCAGGGGCTTGCGCAGCGGTGCCGCGGTCGAGTTCCGCGGCATCCGGGTGGGCTCGGTCGAGCAGGTGACGCTGGTCCGCGAGTTCGCGACGGGCCGGGCACCGATTCGGGTCTACGTCAATCTCGAGCCGCAGCACTTCGTCCAGCACGGCGAGGCGCTCGACGCCGTCGAGCCCGACGATATCGAGGCCCAGTACGGGCTGACCGCCGAAGCGGTGGCGCGCGGCCTGCGGGCCCAGCTCAAGACCGCGAACATCCTGACGGGCGAGCTCTACATCGAGCTCGATTTCTTCGACGACGCAGCACCGGCCGGCCTCGAGCGGGTGGCAGGCGTGGCCGTCCTGCCGGCGGTGCCGACCGATCTCGAGGCCCTGACCGCGACCTTGAGCGGCCTTCTCGACCGCTTCGCCGGTTTGCCGTTCGAGGAGATCACGATGAGCGTCGCCGGCACGGCCAGGCGCCTCGAGGAACTGGCGACGAGCCCCGAGATCGCGGCCGGCATCGAGGATCTGCTGGGTGCCGGGGCCGAGCTGCGGGTGGCGGTCGGCGAACTCGGCGCCGGCGCCGGCACGCTGGTCGGCGGGGCCGAGGCGACACTGCGCAGCCTGCGCGCGGCGATCGACCAGAGCGAGCGGGCGCTCGGCGAGGTGAGCTCGTTTCTCGGCGAGGGCTCGACCACCCGGTTCCAGATCGAGCGCCTGCTGCAGGAGTTGTCGACCGCTGCCCGCTCGATCCGCAGCTTCGCCGATTCCCTGGAGCGCGACCCGTCGGCGCTGATTCGTGGACGGAGGGATTTCTAGTGACAGAGCTTCGCCCGCGGCGATCGACCCCGCTTCGGCTCTTCGCAGCGCTGCTGCTCGCCGCCTGCACGCCGGCCGAGCCTCTGCGCTTTTATGGCCTCAACCCGCTCGCCGAGCCGGCGCCGGCGGCCGAAAGCGGGCTCGCGATCGGGGTGGTGCCGATCAATCTCGCCGCCTATCTCGACCGCTCCGGCATCGTCGTCCGCACCAGCCCCAACGAGCTCGCCATCTCGGCGCAGCACAACTGGGTCGAGCCGCTGGATGCCCAGGCGCGGCGGGTGGTGGCGCGCAACCTCGCAGCCCTGCTCGGCACCGATCGGGTCTTCATCCTGCCCGAGCAGCGGCTGCTGCCGCTCGACTATACGGTCGAGATCGCGATCGAGCGGTTCGAGATCGTGGCGGCCGGCGGCGATGGCGTCGTGGCGCTGGAGACGACGCCCGAGACGGCGGTGCTCGAGGCCCGCTGGACGCTCCTGGCGGGCGACGACCGGCGGGTCCTGCGCACCGCCTTCGAGCGCCAGGAGGTGGGGGTCGAGCGACCGGCGAGCTTCGAGCACAGGGTGGCGGCGATGAGCGATGCTCTCGGCCGGCTGACCCGCTCGGTCGCCACCGAGATCGCGGCGCGGCGCAGCTGAAGCCTTCATTTTAACGTAATCCTAACGGTTCGGCCCGGATAATGCCGCTCGGTCGATCACGCTCGAGCGGGTCGGCCGGGAGAACCAGCAATGTTGCGATGCCCCATGATCCGATCGATGCTCGTTGTGCGGCGGCTGCTCTTGGACCTGCGCGCCGCCATTGCCGTCGAGTTCGCCCTGGTGATGCCGATCCTCCTGCTCTTCCTGCTCGGCATCATCCAGTTCGGCAGCGCGTTCTTCGTGCAGAACAACATGCTCAACACCGCCCGCGAGCTGGCCCGCCGGCTCGCCATCGACCAGTTGGCGGTGCAGGACGCGGAGCGCTGGGCGATCGATCGGCTGCCGAGCATCAGCAGCAACTACCGGGTCGTCGTCACCCCGCCCGACCCCAACGACCCCGACGCCAATTTCTTCCGCGTCGTCATCAATGTCCCGCTCGCCGATGCGGTGATCGTCGATCCCCTGGGCATGTTCCGCAGCGGCGATTTGCGAGCGGAGGTCTTCAACACCGTGGCCGAGTAGGCGCCTGCCGGGTCGGCGAGCGTAGAAGTCAGCGGGCGAGCGGCATAAGGCGGTCGAGGCCGAAGAGCACAGGAACCGTGACCAGGATCAGCAGGGCCGAGAAATGCGGGGAGGATGATCCTCCCCGCGCCCCACCGACATTTTCGCGATGGCGTTCGTCCCCGGCACCGGCGCAAAGGACCGAGGGGGCGCGGGGGAAATCATTTCCCCCGCAGCCGCCTGTCCGGGCATCAGTCGGGCCCGAATTCAGCCGCCGGGTGGGGCCATCCCGCCGTTCATGCCGCGCGTCGCCCAGCCGGTCATCCGCCGCTCGATCGTGGTGGCGAGCACGTACATCGACACCCCCATGAACGCGGTGACCAGGAGCCCGGCGAAGACCAGGGGAACCTCGAAGCGCGAGGAGGCCACCACCATCAGGTGCCCGATGCCCTTGTTGGAGGCCACGGTCTCGGCGATGATCGAGCCCACGAACGCCACCGTGATCGCGATCTTCAGCGAGGCGAAGAAGTAGGGCATGGCGCGCGGCAGCCCGACCTTGGTGATGATGTCCAATCTCTTCGCCCCGAGTGCCCGGAGCACGTCGCGCAGCTCCGGCTCGACCGTGGCGATGCCGGTCGCGACATTGACCAGGATCGGGAAGAACGAGATCAAGAAGGCGGTGATCACCGCCGGCACGGTGCCGATCCCGAACCAGATGACGAGGATCGGCACCACCGCCACCTTGGGGATCGAGTTGAAGCCGATCAGCACCGGATAGAAGCCGTTGTAGATCAGGCTCGACGAGCCGATCAGCACGCCGGTGACGAGGCCGAAGACGATCGCCAAGCCGAAACCGAGAACCGTGGTGAAGAGGGTCTGCCAGGCATTCTCGACGAGCGGCACCCGCCATTGCCACATCGCCTCGAAGATGACCGACGGTGCCGGCAGCACGAAGCGCGGCAGGGCGAAGAGGTGGACGACCGCCTCCCAGACGACGAAGAGGCCGATCACCACGATCCAGGGCAGCGCCCGCTCGATCGTCCGCGGCGAGACGGCCCACCAAGGCGGGGCGGGCTTGCGACGCGCCAGCGGCCGGGTTTCGGCCTTCTGCGTTCTGGGCTCGGCGATCGTCATCGAGTGCCGCTCACATCAACAGCCGCGCCTCGGGGACGGGCAGGAACGCATCGGTGAAGATGTCCTCGGCCGAGAGCGTGGGCTCGATTTCATAAGCCCGCTCGACATCGGTGATCGTCCGCTGCAGCCGCTCCATGTCGACATGGCTGATGCCGAACGCCCGCACCTCGTCGATGTGCAGCTGCTCCTCGATGGTCATCATCAGGCGGCCGAGCTCGACCGGCTTGTCGGTCAGCGATTCGTGCGCCGCCAGCGCCTCGATCGCGGCCTCGGGATCGTGCT
>SLRI01000440.1 GCA_007131045.1 Rhodospirillales bacterium | reverse complement strand
GTCATGCCACCGGCTCCGCCTCGCGGACGGCACCGAGGCTCCGCATCCGCGCCACCGTGACCCGGCCCTCGCCGGCGAGAAGCGCCTGGCGCTCGGCGGTGTCGCGCAGCTGCTTGGCGGCCGAGATCCGGGTCAGCACGGGGTAGTCGTCGACCAGCCGGTCGAGATGGGCCTTGGCCTCGTCGTCCCAGGGGATCTGCTCTTCCAGCCTCGTCGGCGTCGCCTCCACCTTGTCCATCTCCGAGGCCAGCGGCAGGATGTTGAAGAGCGCGTCGAACAGCGCGTTGCAGACTTCCTGGACGATGTAGGTGGCACCCGAATAGCCCATGAAGGGTGTGCCGGTGTGCCGGCGGATGATGGCGCCGGGGAACGAGGCCGGGATGTAGATCGCCCGGTTGCCGATCTCGGCCAGGTACATCCGCTCGTTGTAGCTGCCGAAGAGGACCAGCGGCGTCTGCGTGTGGACGGCCTTCCTGACCGCGGCGTTGTCGGTCTTGCCACCGGGAATCCGCGGGATGGCGAAGGTGCAGGGAAAGCCGAGCTCGTCCTCGAGGAAGTGGCGCACGCCGCGGGTGTAGGTCTCGCTCGCGACGATGCCGAAGCTGGCCGTGCCGTAGAAGTCCTGGGTCACCGACCGCCAGAGATCCCACAACGGCTTGATCGTCGTGTGCTTCTCGCGCTCGATGAAGGGCTCGGGATCGAGGCCGAGCATCTCGCCCAACGTGCGCAGGAACTTGGTGGTCGAGAAGAGGCCGATCGGAGCCTGCAGATAGGGCTTGTCGAGCGCCTCGCAGAGCAGCCGGCCGAACTCGCGGTACATGCAGACGTTGACGTCGGCATCGACCAGCCGCTGGATGTCGGCCAGATGGCTGCCGAGCGGGAAGACCATGTTGATCTCGGCGCCGATGCCTTCGACCAGGCGGCGGATCTCGGCGAGATCGGAGGGCATGTTGAAGGTGCCGTAGGCCGGTCCGATGATGTTGACCCGGGGCTTGGCGCCGTCCTTGCGGCTCTTCTCCTTGGGCATCCGGCCCTTGATCGCGCCGAACTCGGACCAGAGCCAAGCCATCGCCCGGTTGGCGCTCTGCCACTGGTCCTCGTCGATCGTGCGCGGCAGGAAGCGGAGGATATTCAGGCCTTCGGGGGTGACGCCGCCGCCGATCATCTCGGCGATCGAACCGGTCACCACGACCGACGGCAGATGCGGGTCGAGCGTGCGATGCGCCCGCGACATCGCCGCCTCGGTGCCGTGCTGGCCGAGCTCTTCCTCGCCGAGGCCGGTGACGACGATGGGCAGCTCGTGCGGCGGCAGCCCGTCCGTATAGTGCAGCACGGAGGTGACCGGCAGGTTCTCGCAGCCGACCGGGCCGTCGATGATGACCTGCAGGCCCTTGATCGCGCAAAAGACGTAGACGGCACCCCAGTAGCCACCCGCCCGGTCGTGATCGAGCACCAGCATCAGTAGTCCGCCAGCTTGGATGCGGTCTTGGCCGTGGCCTTGGCACCGCGTTTTTTCATTCGCTCGCGGAACTCCGGCCGGTCCACAGGCGTGTCCTCCCAGACCCCGGCCGAAAAGCCCTTGCCGACGCCACCGAAGAAGGCGTTCATCTCGTCGAACCGGCTCTTGTTGCCGATCGCGGTGTTGACGACCTGGGCCAAGGAGCCGGCACCCGCCGGGCCCATCAGCGGCCGGGCCGAGATGAGGTTGGTGAAGTAGAGGCCCGGAATCGCCAGCTCCTTGGCCTTCTGCACCACCGGCGTGGTGCCGATCGCGAGGTCCGGCTTGAACTCGGCCATCGCCGCCAAGTCCTGCTCGAGCGACGCGCGGAACTGGACCTGGACCCCCTTGGCCTCGAGCCAGTCACGATCGGCGGTCGACCAGGCGGTCTTCGGGCAGGCGGTGCCGACATAGCGGACATCGGCGCCGCTCTCGACCAGGAGCCGTGCTACCAGCAGCTCCGAACCCTCGTAGCCCGAGAGCGTGATCCGCCCCTTGATCGGCATGCCGGCCAGAGCGCCCTGGATCGCCGGCAGGAACCGGTTCTTGGCCGCATCGATCTTGTCCTGGGCCACGCCGTAAGCCTCGCCGATGGCATCGAGCCAGGCCGCCGTGCCGTCGCAGCCGACGGGGCCAGAGCCCACGATCTTGCGGCCGGCCTGCTCGAAGACGCGGATCGAGGCCGTGTAGAAGGGGTGGATCGCCGCCACCACGCCACTGTCGAGCGCGGCATAGAGCTCGCGCCATTCGCGGGTCGGCACCACCGGGCCGGCGGCGAGGCCCAGGGGCTCGAGCATCATGCCGATGCCGACAGGATCGGCCGGGAACATCTCGCCCAGGAGGGTCACGGTGGGCTTATCCTGTCGCCCGCCACGGGGCGCCTGGACGGGACCGCTCTCGGCCTCTTTCCTGGCGTAGTCGAGCATGGCGCCGGCCAGGATGTCCTTGGCCTCGGCATGGGTCGGCACGCCGAAGCCCGGCACGTCGATGGCGATGATGCGGACGCCGTTGATCTCTTTGGCGATCTTCTGGATCGGCACGCCCGAGGCGGTCGGCACGCAGAGGTTGGTCACGACGATGGCGTCATAGAGTGCCGGATCGGCGAGCTTGACCACGGCTTCGCGGATGTCCTCGTAGAGCTTGCCGGTGACCAGCGTCTCGGAATTGAACGGCACGTAGCCGACCGTTCGCCTGGCCCCGTAGAAATGCGAGGTGAAGGTCAGGCCGTAGACGCAGCAGGCCGACCCCGAGAGCACCGTCGCCGTGCGCTTCATCCGAAGGCCGACGCGCAAGCTGCCGAAGGCCGGGCACATGCTCTGCGGCTGGTCGTGCGGGCCCACGGGGTAGTCC
>SLRI01000105.1 GCA_007131045.1 Rhodospirillales bacterium | reverse complement strand
GATCCGGGCACTCGCCGACGACATCAACCGCCGCAGGCGGGAGGAATATGCGCGGATCGCCGCGCGGGAAGAGGTCCCGGTCGAGGCCGTCGGGCAACTCGCCGGCGAGAAGCTGATCCAGCGGGCGTCGAGCGGTGAATGGGTGCTCGGCGCCGACGGCAACTGGCGGCAGAAATAGCGACAGCGCCGGTGTCGAGCGCCGCGGCGCCGAAGCTCCTCGAGATCAAGGTCTCGCGCCATTTCACCGCCTGGCTCGCCGAGACGGGGCTGAGCCTGGCGTTCACCACCTACCAGACCGGCAAGCTCTTCCTGCTCGGCCTGCAGCCCGACGGCCGCCTCGCGGTCTTCGAGCGCACCTTCAATCGCGCCATGGGCCTCGCGGTCCAGGATCGGCAGCTCTACCTCTCCACCCTCTACCAGCTCTGGCGCTTCGACGATGCCCTCGAGCCCGGCCAGCACCACCTCGGGCACGACCGTCTGTTCGTCCCGCAGCTCGCCTGGACCACGGGCGATCTCGACATCCACGACGTGGCGGTGCTGCCGGACGGCACGCCGGTCTTCGTCAACACGCTCTTCTCCTGCCTCGCCGTCCCCGATATCGCGACCAGCTTTCGCCCGCTCTGGCGGCCGCCCTTCATCAGCCGGCTGGCGGCGGAGGATCGCTGCCACCTCAACGGCTTGGCGCTGCAGGGCGGCCGTCCGGCCCTCGTCACCGCCGTCGCCCGCTCGGATACCGCCGACGGCTGGCGCGAGCAGCGCGTCGCCGGCGGCCTGGTGATCGAGGTCGCCACCGGCGAAACCGTGGCGAGCGGCCTCTCGATGCCGCACTCGCCGCGCCTGCACGACGCGGGCGACGGCGAAGCCCTCTATCTCCTCGATTCCGGCACCGGCCGCTTCGGCCGGCTCGATCGGACCGCCGGCCGGCTCGAGCCGATCGCCTTTTGCCCGGGCTATGCCAGAGGGCTGGCGCTCTACGGCCGCTTCGCGGTGATCGGCCTGTCGCGGCCGCGCGACAACCAGACCTTCGCCGGCCTGCCGCTGGACAGGGCGCTCGAGCGGCAGGGCGCGGTGCCGCGCTCTGGCCTCCTCGTGGTCGACCTCGTGTCCGGCGACGTGGTGCACTGGCTCAGGCTCGAGGGCATCGTCGAGGAGCTCTACGACACGGCGATTCTCGCGGCGACCACCCGCCCGATGGCGCTCGGCCTGAAGACCGACGAAATCCGCCGGACCATCAGCATCGGCGAGCCGGCGAAGCTGCCGTGACCCTGCGGGCGAACCGGGCGTTTGCTTGTATCCAACGCTGGCAGACTTACCTTCATAGCCGTAGCCATCCTGTTTTTGTGATTTTGGAGATACCCGTGCGCCTCGCCCTGCCTGTCTTCGCCGCCCTGAGCCTGCTCCTGGGCCCGCTCGCCGTGGCCCAGGAAGTGACGACCAATGATCTGCTCGACCCGGAAGTCCCCCAGGAAGAGCGGATCTGCGACCTCGAGATCGCCGAGGTCGAAGCGCAGGTGGAGGAGAACATCGAGGCCTTCGGTCGGCTCGAGCAGGCGCGGATGCGTCAGCAGCTCGACGAGGCGCAGGCGTTCTGCGACGACGGCAACGAGGTCATGGCGGCAATCCGCCTCGAGGCCGTAATGGCGCTGATCGAGGTCACCGGCGTCGCCGATTGAACGGGTTTACCGAAGCTTAACCTTCCTGCCATAAGGATGCCGGCACGGCGACGCGGCTGGCGCGTTCGCCCCCGCAGGTCTCGGCAATCCATTTTGGCAGAGGCATGGCATTCGATCCGTTCCCCATCGGCAGTCGGCGGGCCGGCAGCGACGAGACGATCCTGACCAATGCCCGGATCGTCGGCGACGGCGCGGTCGAGCACGGTACGGTGGTGGTTCGGGGCGGCCGGATCGCCGCCATCGACAGGACGGCGAGCCGGGCACCGGCGGCGATCGACCTCGACGGCGACTATCTGCTCCCGGGCCTCGTCGATCTTCACACCGACAATCTCGAAAAGCACTTTCAGCCGCGCCGCGGCGTGACCTGGGACGGGGTCGCAGCGGCAATCGCCCATGACGGCCAGGTCGCGGCTGCCGGCATCACCACGGTTTTCGACAGCCTGACCATCGGCGCCGCCGAGGGCTGGGACATGCGGGCGTCGATGGTCGAGCCGATGCTCGACGGCCTCGACCGGGCACGCCGCCACGCCATGCTGCGGATCGACCACCGCCTGCATCTGCGCTGCGAGGTCACGCACCCCGAGATAACGGACGTGTTCGACCAGCACGCCGCGCACCACCCGGTGGACATGCTCTCGCTCATGGACCACGCCCCGGGCGACCGGCAGCTTCCCGACCTCGACGGCTACCGCGAGCGTTACCTCCGCGTGTTCGACGGCGATGCCGCCCGGGTCGAGGCGCATATCGACCAGCTGGTGACGGCCTCGCGCGAGCTCGGCCCGCCCAACCGCCGGGCTTTGGCCGACCGCGCCCGCGAGGCCGGCATCCCGCTCGCCACCCACGACGACGCCAGCCCCGTGCATATCGAGGACGCGGCGGCCCTGGGTGCCGTCTTCACCGAGTTTCCGACCACCCTCGAAGCCGCCCAGGCAGCGCGCCGGCACGGCCTGCCGGCCCTGATGGGCTCGCCCAATCTGATCCGCGGCGGCTCGCATTCCGGCAATGTCGCGGCCGGTGCCCTGGTCACCGCCGAGTTGCTCGACCTCCTGGCCTCCGACTACATCCCCTCGAGCCTGCTGACGGGGGCTTTCCGGCTGACCGCAGCACCCTACGACCTGCCCCTGCCGACGGCGGTCGCCATGGTCACCAGCCGGCCGGCCGCGGTTGCCGGTCTCGCCGATCG
>SLRI01000197.1 GCA_007131045.1 Rhodospirillales bacterium | reverse complement strand
GCACTGACGCTCAGCCCCAGCACCTCGCCGCCGAACGGCTCGAGCAGGATATCGGCCATGGTGAAGGCCATGGTGCCGATGCCGATGATCACCAGGTGCCGGGTGATCCGGTCACCCTCGCAAAACCGCGCCCAGGCCTCGCCGAAGCTCGGGTCCGTGGTCGTCGGCCGGGCGCCGCGCGGCGGTCGGCGGGTCTCCTGCTTCCAGAGTGCCAGGCCATTGAGCACGACGGTCGCGACCGCGGCCCCCTGGATGACCTGCACCAGCCGGCCGGGCGAGAAGTCCCTGAGTGCCCAGCCGAAGAGCAGCGCCGTGCCGATCATGCCCAGGAGCAGCATGACGTACATCAGGCCCACGACCTTGGGGTGCGATTCGGGCGGGGTGAGATCGGTGGCCAGCGCCAGGCCCGCGGTCTGCACGGTGTGCACGCCGGCGCCGACCAGCAGAAAGGCCAAGGCCGCGGAGGCGTGGCCGATGATCGCCGGGTATTCGCCGGCATGGCCCTTGCCGGCGAGGACCAGAAGCGCGAACGGCATGATCGCGAAGCCGCCGAACTGCCAGAGCGTGCCCCTGTAGATGAAGGGCACCCGGCGCCAGCCGAGCTCGCAGCGATGGGTGTCGGACTTGTGGCCGATCAGCGCCCTGAACGGGGCGAAGACGACCGGCAGGGCGATCATCACGGCGACCAGGGAGGCTGCGACGCCGAGCTCGACGATCATCACCCGGTTCAAGGTGCCGAGCAGCAGCACCAGCACCATGCCGACCGAGACCTGGAAGAGCGAGAGCCTGAACAGCCGGCCGAGCGGCATGTCCGGGGTCGCGACGTCGGCGAACGGCATGAAGCGCGGGCCGAACGACTCCCACTTCGACATCAACTTGCGACTGAGCAGGTTCACGTCGGTCGAAACCCTCTAGCGGTCGTGGTGGCCTGTCCTCTGCCGCCGAAAGGGGTCGGGACACGTTGCCCGACCCCGTTCGTCGTCAGCGCATGGCCGAGCGGCTGGCCTCAGCCCCAATAAGCCGGGAACCACGCCGTGTTGTTGAGGATGGCGAAGTGCACGACGAACGAGATCAGTGCCACGGCGCCCAAGAACAGTGGCAATCCCACGGTGGGATGAACCACGCACCAGATTCTTCCTTGATTCATGCCTGTTTCCTCAGCCGAGCCACGGCGTGAACACCGCCGCGAGCAGATGCGCAATGAGCGAAATCACGAAGAACACCCGAGCACCGTCGATGACGTGTTTGTGCAGTTCTTCGGATTCGCCGATCGTGAGGCCGGTCGGCCATACCCGATCCGGATCGTCCAAGTCTCTTGCCATGTGGAGATTTCCCCCTTCAGGAAGTGGAACCACCTTTCGACTGTGCCGGCTCGGCACAGGCGGAGGTCCTCATTGTCGTGCCCCTCGGGTAGATTGAAGACAACCAGGGCCCGTCAGCCACGGCCGACCTTCGGCAATGCCGAGGGTCAGAGCGTTGCGCGACGCTCCCTTCGGACGACGCCGCTACCTCCACACCCGAACGGTATGCGGATAACCCCATACTGTCAACTAACTCTGACATGCCTGGGTGACAGTTTATGTTTACCATCGCCGGCGATGGGCAAGCGGGCCACGGCAGAATCGAAACGGCCCGCACGACCGAGGCCGTGCGGGCCGTTCAGACCCCGAAGGGTGTTCGCTTGGAGGTGGCTAGGTCACTGCTTGTCGCTGAGCACCCGGATCCCGAGCCAGGACGAGAGCGGCGTCGGGTTGTTCGACAACTCCGAGGTCATGAAATGCGTCCGCTTGCTTTTCGTCCGCCAGCCGAGCAGGGCGGACAAGGGTGCTGCACTCTGCGAGAGCAGCCGCAAGCCGAGCATCGACGAGAGCGGTGCCGGGTTGTGCCGCAACGCGGAGGTCAGGAAATGGGTGCGCTCGGTCTTCGTCCGCCAGCCGAACCGCTTGGACAGCGGCGCCGGTTCGCGCGACAACTCCGACGTCAAGAAATGGCTGCGCTCGGTCTTGGTCGGCAAGCCGAGCGCATCGGAAAGCGGTGCCGCGGGCGGCCGTTTGGCGGCTGTGAGATGCGCCATCGGCACCTCGATCGCGAGCGGCCCCGCCGCATCGAGGATCCGGCTCGCCGGCAAGGCCTGTCCGAACGCCGGCCGGACCACGACTACCGAGCGGCCTTGCCCGGTCTGCTCGGCGATGAAGCGGGCGAAATGCCCGACCCCGGCGAAAGCGGCCTGCGCCTCGACATCCGCCGTCTCCGGTGTCAAGCGCAGCACACCCTCCAATCGGAGCCCGGCCTCTCGCACTTGCCGGGCGGCATCCGCCGCCTGCTGCTCGGTCTCGTAAACGCGTATGATCGTCGTCGCCATGGCTTGCCCCTTCTCTGATGACAAGGGAGGCGCGCCATCCTCCCCTCCCGGAGTCGGCTTCCCTGGCAAGAGGCTAGACCTTCCTTCGGCCGCAGGGAAGGTCGACCGTGCAGCATGGGCGGAAAAACTGCCCGGGCTGCTCGCCCTATGACCGGGCTCCGATGACCGGACAAAGCCTCGCGCCCGCTCAGCCCACTGCATAATGGCGGAGCAGGGCCGGGTCCGGCTCGACGCCGATGCCCGGGCGCTCGGGGGCGGCGGCGGTGCCGTTATTGGCCCTGACCTGGGCCTGGATGTCGAGCGGCTCGGTGGCGAGGTCGTCGCGGAAGCGGTTGGGAGTGGTGTCGAACTCGAGCATCGGCTCGAAGGGGTGGAGGCCGCCGGGCATCGGCGGCTGGGCGGTGAGCAGGTGGAGGTTGACGGCAACCGCGATGGACGAGCCCCAGACGTGGTTGACCACCGGCACGAAGTGGCTCTGGCAGAGGGCCATGACCTTCTGGAACTC
>SLRI01000391.1 GCA_007131045.1 Rhodospirillales bacterium | reverse complement strand
GTGCTTGAACTGGGCTCGAGCAGCGAAGGAAGGACGCAGGGAGGATGATCCTCCCTGCACCCACCGAAACTTCGGGCAGGAGCGGCAATCCTCCTCTAGGTGCCCATCTAACCCGGCCCCGCAGCGGACAGAGCCCTGTGCGCGCAAGGCAAGGCCGTCCTACTCGGCACCTGCGGCGCCACCCGGAGGCAGCCGAGAACAACGCGGTGCACCTTCGACCGGTGACTGCGGCATCCTGGCGGACCTGAAGGATTGACACCTCTCGAGCGCATTTCTAGGTTCGCGGCGCCTCGTCCGGGGCGTCGGCCGTGGGGCTTTCGCCGCGGCGGCGAGGACGGCGGGGTGAGGGACGGATGCCGGAGCCGAAGAAACCGTCCGGGTTCGACGATTTCGATGCCCGCCTCGCGAAGCTGAAAGGCACGCGGCGGGACAAGGAGCGTGGACCCGACGCGGAGGACCGCCCCCATATGGACTGGGGCCGGGGGCTGCAAGCCGGGATCGAGATCATCGCCGGGGTCGTCGGCGGCAGCCTCGTCGGCTGGGCGCTCGATTGGTGGCTCGGGACCGGTCCGTTCCTGTTGATCGGTGGCTTCATGCTGGGGGCGGCGGCGGGCACGCTGAACGCCATCCGCGGCATGCAGCGGTGGATGCGCGAGGCTGACGACGGGTCGAAGGGTCCGGGGTCATCCGAGTGATGGGCGAGTGACGGGACGGGGCCGAAGCCGGGCGGTGGATGCGGCAGCGGCGTTTTAGCGGGGTACACGGGTGGCCAGTCCTCTCGAACAGTTCGAGATCCGACCGATCGTCAGCATCCTCATCGAGGGTGTCGATCTCTCGTTCACCAATTCAGCGCTCTGGATGGTGCTGACCTCGGTCGCCGTCTACTGGCTGATCGTGCTCGGCACCCGCCACCACGCCATGGTGCCCGGCCGCCTCCAGTCGGTGGTCGAGATGGCCTACGAATTCATCGCCGGCCTGATCCGCGAGAACGCGGGCAAGGAGGGGATGCGCTTCTTCCCCCTCGTCTTCACCCTCTTCATGTTCATCCTGATGGGCAACATGCTGGGGATGATCCCCGGCAGCTTCACCTGGACGAGCCACATCATCGTCACCTTCTTCATGGCGGTCTGCGTCTGGATCGGGGTGACGGCCTACGGCTTCTACATGCACGGGGTGAAGTTCCTGGGATTCTTCGTGCCGCAGGGTGCGCCGGTCTACATGATCCCGCTCCTGGTGCCGATCGAGATTCTCTCCTATTGCGTCCGCCCGATCAGCCTCTCCGTCCGCCTGTTCGTCAACATGATGGCCGGCCATGCGATGATGAAGGTGTTCGCCGGCTTCATCATCGCGATGGGGGTTTTCGGCATCTTCCCGCTGGCGGTCTCGGTGGCGCTGACCGGCTTCGAGATCGCGGTCGCCTTCCTGCAGGCCTACATCTTCACCGTCCTGACCTGCATCTACCTGCACGACGCCATCCACATGCACTAGACGGCCACATGCACTGAGCCCGTGGCATAACCGGCCACCTTGTTTCAACCTGACGTCAAAACGACGAACCCCGAGTGGAGTTGATCGATGGAACTCGAAGCTGCGAAGATGATCGGCGCCGGCCTTGCCACGATTGCGCTTTTTGGCGTCGGCATCGGCATCGGCAATGTGTTCTCGACCCTGATCGCGACCGTGGGCCGCAACCCGTCGGTCCAGCAGCGTGTCTTCCCCTATGCGATCATCGGCTTCGCGCTGGTCGAGGCCGTCGCCCTCTTCGCGCTCCTGATCGCCTTCCTCATCCTCTTCACCTGAGCGACTTCACCTGAGCGACCAGGGGGCGCACGGCCGGCCGGCGCTCGTCGGCTGCCCGGGCGGCTTTACGGTTGGTGATGCGAAGCGAGGATGTTCGATGATGCGACGCACAGCGCTCGCCTTGGCCTTGGCCCTCTTGCTGCCCTGGGCGGCTGCCGTCGGCCAGGAAGCCGGGGTGGATGCGGCAGCCGGGCCTACTGCGACGGAGGCTGCCGGGACGGGGGCTGCCGGGACGGCGGCCCCTGGGACCGCGCCCGCTGGCACCGCGCCCGCTGGGACGGTGCCTGCTGAGACCGCGCCCACGCCGACGGAAGAGCGTGCCGCGGCGGTCGGGTTGGATCCGGCCGAGGAGTACGGTGCCGGCGACGGCATGCCGCAGCTCGACGCCACCACCTATGCGAGCCAGATCCTCTGGCTGATCATCACCTTCTCGATCCTCTACTACCTCCTCAAGACCAAGGCGCTGCCGCGGCTCGCCGACATCCTCGAGGCGCGTCAGGAGCGGATCTCCAACGATCTCGACAAGGCTGCGGCGCTGCGGGCGGACGCCGAGGCGGCGGCCGAGGAGTACGCCAAGGTGGTCGCCGAGGCGCAGGAGAAGGCGGGCGAGGCGGTCAAGGCGACCCGCGATCGGGTGGGTGCCGAGATCAGCAGCCGCACCGCCGCCCTCGACAAGGAGCTGGGTGCGAAGATCGCCGAGGCCGAGCAGGCGATCGAGGCTGCCCGCAACAGGGCGCTGGCCGAGCTCGAGGGGGTGGCCGTCGAGGCGGCGCAGGCCGCGACCCGGCAGCTCATCGGGGTCGAGGTCACCACGGCCGAGGCCGAGGCCGCCCTGGCCGAAGCGCAGAAGGACGTCGCCTGATGGAAGAGCTCTGGCTGCTGATCTCGCTGATCATTCTGGTGGCACTGGTCTGGAAGCCGTTCAAGCTGCACGTGCTGGGCGGCCTCGACAAGCGCGGCCAGGCGATCAGGAACGAGCTCGACGAGGCCAAGCGGCTGCACGAGGAGGCCAAGGAGCTTCTCGCCCGGCATCGCCGTCAGCTGCACGAGGGCGAGAGCCTCGCCGCCG
>SLRI01000083.1 GCA_007131045.1 Rhodospirillales bacterium | reverse complement strand
TCGATGGCTCCCCTGATCGTATCGTTGGACGTGCGCCGAAGCGCTTCTCACGGGGCTGCTCATTAGACCATTCGCGCCGTCATGGGAATGCCCCGGGCGCGAGAATCGACGCGCGGGCGCGCCCGATCGGGGCCGATTTCAGCTTCGCAGCCGGTGCTTCGTTGAAGCCACCGGCGGCACGGCGTATCATTGGATTACGAAATGCCAGCGCCCGAGCATTGGCCACCCAGGGCGTGCTATAGGGGGCGCCTGCCGCGGGCCGCGGTTCACCACGGCCAGCGATCATCCCCCATCATCATCGAGGAGACGACCCATTTTCGCTGCCGGATCACTCCACCGCCGTGTCGGCCTGATGTTGCTGCTGCTCGTGCTGGCCGCCTGCTCCGGCGACCGGTTGTTCTGGGGCCACACCCCGCAGCATGTGCGCAGCCAGCTCGACGCCGCCGAGCGGATGACGGCGGCGGGCCGGACGGCCGAGGGGCGGGCTCTCTTCGAGGAGGTGGCTGCGACCGGCCATCCCGAGGCGATCATCCGCGCCGGGCGGGCCTGGCTCGACGAGCCGGACGCCGACCGGGCGCGGGCGATCGAGCATTTCGAGGCGGCCTGGGCGCGGCGCTCCTATCGACGCGACCAGGCCGGGCTCTGGCTCGCCCGTGCGCTTGCCGATGACTACCCCGACCGGGCTATCGCACTTCTGGAGGAGGTCGATGCGCGGGGCGAGCGGTTCGCCGCGGCGACTCTCGCGGGGCTGCTCGAGCAGCACCGGCCGGGCGATCCGCGGATCGAGGGGCTGTGGCGGCGCGGCGCCGCGCAGGACGATATCGGGGCGATGGTCACGGTGGCGGTGCAGTACGACGACCGCGAGATGGGCGAGCGCGCGGTGCGCGAGTTGGAGGCCCGCTACAGCGCCGGCGATCGCAGTGCGGGTTGGAACCTCGCCCAGCTCTACGGTCCCGGCGGGCCGTTCCCCGACCCGGCGCTGGAGCGGCGCTGGTACGAGCGCGCCGCTCCCGATCACGATGCCAGCGCCTTCGCCCTGGCGCAAATCCTGCTCGACCAGGGCCAGACCGAGATCGGCCGGCGCTGGCTGTTCCGCGCCGCCGACCGCGGCCACGCGGGCTCGCAGGCCGCGGTCGCCCGGCTCTTGTTCGACTCGAACGATCCGGCGGAGGTCGCCCGCGGCGAGGACTACGCCCGCGCCGCGGCGGCGCAGGGCCACGAAGGGGCCAAGCTCGCCCTCGGCCGGCAGCTGACCGACGGCAGGCACGACGCGGCGGCGACCGCCGAGGGCCTCGCGTTTTTGCGCACCGCCGCCGACAGCGGCAACGTCTGGGCGCAGTCGGATCTCGGCAGCCTGCTCCTGGAGGGCAATCCCCAGATCCCGCGCGATCCCGAGACCGGCATCGCCTATCTCGCGCGGGCCGCCGAGAACGGGCATTCCGGCGCGATGCTGACCTATGCGCGGGCGCTGATGGCCGGCGAGGGGGTGCCCCAGGACCGCGACGAGGGCGCCTATTGGCTGCGCCAGGCGGCCGAGGCGGAGCACCAGTGGGCGCAGCTCGAGCTCGGCCGGCGGCTGATTCGCGGCGACGGGATGAGCGTCGACACGGCCGAGGGTCGGGTTTGGTTGGAGCGCTCGGCGGCCCAGGGCAACCAGCCGGCGGCGCGCGAGCTGGCCGCTCTCTAGCCGCCCGCCACCCGGCTTCGGCCGCGGGCGATTGACAATCGCGACCCGGCCCGCACATGTTGCGGGCGCGATTGTTGCAATGCACCCGTGCGGGCCGGGCCCGCCACTCTGGATGACGAGCAGACCATGGCAACGGTAGTCGAGCGCGCCGGCGGTTCTGAAGACACCGGCGGCGGCGAGGTGAAGATCACCCTGCCCGACGGCAGTGTGCGGTCGTTCGCGGGCACCACCACCGGGGCCGAGATCGCAGCCTCGATCGCCAAGAGCCTCGCCAAGCAGGCGCTGGCCGTCGAGGTCGACGGGCAGCTGCGTGATCTCGACTGGCCGATCGAGCGGGATGCGCGGGTGCGGCTGATCACCGCCAAGGACCCGGAGGCGCTGCCGTTGATCCGGCACGATTGCGCGCATGTCATGGCCGAGGCGGTGCAGCGGCTCTACCCCGGCACCCAGGTGACGATTGGCCCGGCGATCGAGACCGGGTTCTACTACGACTTCGCGCGCGACGAGCCGTTCCATCCCGAGGACCTCGAGAAGATCGAGGCCGAGATGGCGGCGATCGTCCAGGCCGACGAGCCGTTCACCCGCGAGGTGGTGAGCCGGGGCGAGGCGCACCGCCGGTTCGCCGCGATCGGCGAGAAGTACAAGCACGAGCTCCTGGACGCGATTCCCGCGGACGAGCCGGTGACGCTTTATCACCAGGGCGAGTGGTTCGACCTCTGCCGCGGCCCGCACGGGCCTTCGACCGGGCGGATCGGCGCCTTCAAGCTGATGAAGATCGCCGGCTCCTACTGGCGCGGCGATGCGAAGAACGCGCAGCTGCAGCGGATCTACGGCACCGCCTTCGCGACGCAGAAGGAGCTCGACGCTCATCTGCATCAGCTGGCCGAGGCGGAGCGGCGCGATCATCGCCGGCTCGGCCGCGAGATGGACCTCTTTCACTTCCAGGAGGAGGCGCCGGGGCAGGTTTTCTGGCACGACAAGGGCTGGACGGTCTACACCGAGCTCTTGACCTACATGCGGCGCCGGGTCCGGGCCGCCGGCTACCAGGAGATCAACACGCCGCAGCTGCTCGACGCCCGGTTCTGGGTGGCGTCCGGCCATTGGGACAAGTACCGCGACAACATGTTCGTCTTTCAGGACGAGGATGCCGATCATCCTGCGGCCTTGAAGCCGATGTCCTGCCC
>SLRI01000577.1 GCA_007131045.1 Rhodospirillales bacterium | reverse complement strand
TGTTGGCGATGGCGAAGGATCCTACGGCCGAGAGGACGATGATCAGCGGGATCAGCACGGCTTTCGGGCATTCGACGATACGCGTGAAGATTCGGATGCCGGTCAGGCCGAAGACGAGGAGGAAGAGGTTGGCGAGGGTCAGGTTGCCGACGATGAACCAGAAGAGGTGCGGGGTTTCGACCAGCAGCAGGGGGCCGGGCTTGAGGCCGTGGATGAAGAGGGCGCCGATGATGATGGCGGTGACTGCGTCGCCCGGGATGCCGAGCGTGAGCATCGGGATGAAGGCGCCGCCGACGGCGGCGTTGTTGGCGGCCTCGGGGGCGATCAGTCCTTCCTTGGCCCCCTGGCCGAAGGGGGTTTCGGGGTTCTTGGTCGTCCGCTTGGCGTCGTCGTAGGCGAGGAGGGCTGCGATATCGCCGCCGGTACCGGGCAAGGCGCCGATGCCGGTGCCGATGGCGGAGGCGCGAAGGCCCAGGCGGAGGTGCTTCTTGACGTCGGCGAAGCGGGGGATGATCCGCTCGACCTTCTGCTTGATCGCCGTCTTGTCGACGTGGTGGAGTTGGTAGAGGGCTTCGGCGACGCCGAAGAAGCCGATCATCGCGACGATGTAGGGGATGCCGCCCATCAGGTCGAGCGAGCCCATGGTGTAGCGGGTTTGAGCGGTCATCGGGTCGAGCCCGACCATGCCGATAAGGACGCCCAGCGCCCCGGCGAAGACGCCCTTGGCGAAGCTCTCGCCGGAGAGCGAGCCCACCAGCAGGATGCCGATGATGCCGAGGAGCAGGTAGTCGCGCGAGGTGAAGCGGATGGCGAATTCGCTGATCGCGGGGGCGGCCAGCGCCAGGGCGAGGATGCCGATCAGCCCGCCCATGACGGACATGACGGTGGAAAGCCCGATCGCCTCGCCGGCCAGTCCCTTTTGCGCCAGGGGGTAGCCGTCGAAGGCGGTGGCGACGGCGGCGGGGGCGCCCGGGATGTTGAGCAGGATGGCGGTCCGAGCACCGCCGTAGACGCCGCCGACGAAGATGCCGGCGATCAGGGCGAGGGCGTCGTTGACCTCCCAGCGGAAGGTGAAGGAGATCAGGATCGAGACGGCCATGGTGACCGAGAGGCCGGGGATGGCACCCACATAGATGCCGGCCAAGGTGCCGGCCGCGGTCAGCGCCAGGAGGCCCGGGTCGAGCCAGGACAAGAGGAAGAAGCCGAGGCTCTCGCCCATCAACGCCTGGCGCCCATCAAAAGAAGCCCTGCTGCCAGAGCGTTCCGCTGGGCAGGATGACGCGAAAGACGATGCGGAAGATCACGTGGATGACGACGAGCGAGCCGGCGGTGACGGCGAGCGAGAGCCAGACGCCACGGCGCCAGAGGTAGAGCAGCATGGCGAGGAGGAAGAGCCCGGTCGCGACCATGAAGCCGAGCACCGGCATCGCCCAGACGTAGAGGCCGATGAGGGCCACGACGACGAGCAGGCGGAGCGGCAGGATCTGGTCGACGAAGCGCCGGAGGTCAGCGAGGCTGGCGGGTGCGCGCAGCCGCTGGGCGAGCAGGACCACGAGGCTCAAGGCCATGACGGTGGAGGCCAGCATCGGGAAGAAGCCGGGGCCGGAGAGGTTGGCGAACCCGCCGAGCCGTCGGGCCTCGAAGATGGCGAAGCCGGCCGCCGCCAGGAGGACGGCGAGGAAGACGCGCTCGCCCGGACGGTGGCGGGGCTCGGGTGGCATGGGCGGCTTTCGGGCCATCGCCTGGGTGGGGCCTGCCGGGGCGGCCCTGTACCGCCCCGGTTCGGCTGATCAGGGCCGGGGGATGCCGAGTTCCTCGGGCGAGACCTGGGCGGCACCGGTGTCCTCGAGCGCCCAGACGGTGACCTGCTGCCACTGGGTGAGGAAGGCGTCGGCCTCATCGCCGGAGATGTTCATCACGACGTTGCCGCGGTTCTCCATGAGCTCCTGGAACTCGGGCGCCCCGGCTGCGGTGCGGAAGGCCAGGGCGAGGGTCGCCTTGACGTCGTCGGGCGTCTCCTGGCGGACCCAGACGCCGTAGAACGGGCCCCAGGGCAAGAAGCGCTCGATCTCGGGGAGGGTGTCGGTGATCGCCGGAACGTCGGGCAGCAGCGCCACGGGTTCGGTATCGACCACGGCCAGCGCGCGGAGCCGGCCGGCGCGGATCTGCTCGGCGGCAGCCGAGATTCCTGCCGGCATGAAGTCGACCTCGCCGCCCTGCATGGCGGTGAGCCCCGGCCCCTCGCCGTCGAACGGGATGGCGATGACGTCGAAGGGGGCGACGTTGCCGACCAGGGCCGCGATGGTGCTCGGCAGGCCGCCCGGGCCGGTGGCCCCCATGGTGACCTCGCCCGGCCGAGCCTCGATGTCGGCGAGCAGGTCCTCGAGGGTGGCATACTCGCTGTCGGCGGTGACGGTGATGACCGCCACGCCGCGGCCGAGGATGTTGACCGGGTAGAAATGACTGTAGTCGAGCTGGCCGATGCCCATGACGCCGTGCAGCTGCGGGTTCTCCGCGCCGTAGAGGAAGGTGTAGCCGTCGGCGGGGGCGGAATGGACATAAGCCGTGGCGATGGCGCCGACGCCACCGGCGCGGTTGAGCACGACGATCGGCTGGCCGAGGGCCTCCTCGGCACCCGGGTTGACGGCGCGGGCGACGACGTCGGTGGCGCCACCGGCACCCCACATCACCACGCCCAGAAGCTCGCGCTCCGGAAACTCGGCCGCTGCCACCCCGGCGGTCAGCCCGAGAACGGCTGCCGCGCTCAGAATTCGCTTGATCACGATGGTCCTCCCTGGGCGTTGCGGCGCCCTGTCGTCGTTGATCGACCCGGCGGTGTCCTCGCCGAGACGTGACGATTTGGCAAGCCCTTACGCG
>SLRI01000667.1 GCA_007131045.1 Rhodospirillales bacterium | reverse complement strand
TTTTTGGTCCGTTGGTTAATTCGGGGGACACATTACGCAATTAACCATCTGCGCATCCGAGTACTCTTTTGGGGTTCGCGAATCCGCGCTACCCGGGCGATTCGAGGGTTCGGCGGAAGCAAAGGTCAATTGCGTAATGTGTCCCCCGAATTCGGGAATGCGGCGGGTTCAGTCGGGGACTTCGCCCGAGGCTTTGATGTGCGGGATCAGCGCCTTGAAGGCGTCGCCTTCGCCGCGCTCGAGCCATTCGAAGACGACCATCTCGGATGTCACGATGTCGCAGCCGTGCCGGCGCAGCCGCTCGAGGCCGAGGCTGCGGTCCTCTTCCCGTCTCGAGCCCGCGGCGTCGGCGGCGATGTGGGTGGCAAAGCCGGCAGCGACCAGGTCCAGGGCGGTCTGCTGGACGCAGACGTGGGTCTCCATGCCGCAAACGACGATCTGCCGGCGACCGGCGGCCTCGATCGCCTCCCTGAGGATCGGCTCGCGCCAGCAGGAGAAGGCGCGCTTGGGCAGGACGGTGGCGTCCCCGAGGTCGGGCAGGAGGCGTGGGTCGGTGTGGCCGAGGCCTTCCGGATACTGCTCGGAGACGATGACCGGGATCGCCAGCCGGTGCGCCGCCGCCAGCAGCAGCCGGGTGCGGTGGATGCGCAGGGCCGCGGCCTCCACCGCCCGGGCGAGGCCGGCCTGCGCGTCGACGATCAAGAGCAGTGAGCTCGGGGCCTTCAGCATCATGCGTTCCTCTCCACTTCTTCTGCGGCCATATCACGCGATTTAGCCGATAGCCGAATCGTCATCAAAGGGCCATCTTTGCCGCGTTTGCCGCAAAACCGTGCATCATCGCTTGAATTTCGTCGCGGCGGCGGCCCGGCACCGTGTCACTGTCATTGACAGGACAATATCGATCCATACATCCCGAGCAAACCGCGCTCGTCAGCGACCTCGTCAGCGACAGGGACTTTTCTTGACCGACCAACAACCGACCGTCACCTTCGCCGAGCTGGGCTTGCGCGAGGAAATCATGCAGGCCATCCGCGAGGCCGGCTACGTCCACCCGACCCCGATCCAGGCGCGCGCCATCCCGGTGGTGCTCGAGGGCCGGGATGTCGTCGGCATCGCCCAGACCGGCACCGGCAAGACCGCGGGCTTCACCCTGCCGATGCTGCACCGGCTGGCCGCCGGCCGCGCTCGCGCGCGGATGCCGCGCTCGCTCATCTTGAGCCCCACGCGCGAGCTGGCGACGCAGATCTCGGCCAGCTTCGAGACCTACGGCAAGCATCTCAACCTGACCATGGCGCTCTTGATCGGCGGCGTCGGCATGGGCGATCAGGAAAAGCTGCTGGAGAAGGGTGTGGACGTGCTTATCGCCACCCCCGGCCGGCTGCTCGACTGGTTCGACCGCGGCAAGATCCTGATGACCAGCGTCGAGCTCTTCGTCATCGACGAGGCCGACCGGATGCTCGACATGGGCTTCATCCCGGATGTCGAGCGTATCTTCCAGCTGATGACCCGGCGCGGCCAGACGCTCTTGTTCTCCGCCACCATGCCCAAGGAGGTGCGAAGGCTGGCCGACAAGTTCCTGCGCGATCCGGTCGAGATCGAGGTGGCGCGGCCCTCGACCCGGGCCGAGAAGGTGGTCGACGTGGTGGTGCCGATCAGTGCGATCGAGCGCCGCGTCGCGGTCGACCGGCTGATCGACATCGAGAAGATCGAGAGTGCGATCATCTTCTGCAATCGCAAGCGCGACGTCTCGATGGTCAACAAGTTCCTGCAGCGCCAGGGGCGCAATGCCCGGGACATCCACGGCGACCTCGACCAGAGCGTGCGCCAGGCGACGCTCGAGGCGTTCAAGGCCGGCGAGGTCGACTTTCTGGTCGCCACCGACGTCGCCGCCCGCGGGCTCGACATCATCGACCTGCCGGCGGTGATCAATCTCGACGTGCCCTACCATCCGGACGACTACGTCCATCGGATCGGCCGCACCGGTCGTGCCGGCAAGGAGGGTCGGGCCTACACCATGGCCGACGAGGACGACGCCAAGTACCTCGCCGGCATCGAAAAACTGTTGGGCCAGAAGCTCAACCGCCAGCCGATCGAGGGCATCTCGGGCGAGCTGATCCGGCCGCAGCGACCCTCGAGGCGCAAGCCGGCGGCCGCCGACGAAGCCGTCGCCGTCGCCGCTGCACCCGTGCCCGACACGTTGCCCGATACGGCGCCCGAGACGGCGCCCGAAGCGGCGACGACCGAGCCGCCCCGGCGCCGCCGTCGGCGCAAGGCCGAGGAATCGAGCGAGCCGGTGGTGGCGGCCGAGGCCCCTGCCGAGGTTGCTGTGGAGGCGGCTGCCGAGGCCGTGAGCGAGGAACCGGCCGGCGACGCCAAGCCCAAGCGGCGCCGGCGGGCGGCGAAGCCGAAGCCGCCCGAGGCGCCGGTGGAAGCCGCGGCAGAGGCAGAGGCAGAGGCAGAGGCGACGACCGAGACGGAGGCGGCCGACACGGCCGAGGGCTCGGGCGTGCAGCGGCCGCGCCGGCCCGAGCGCAAGCCGGCCGGCCGTGGTCGCGATGGTGGCCGTGACGAGCCGGTGGTCGGGCTCGGCGACCACGTGCCGGCCTTCCTGTTGCGCCCGGTCCCTACCAAGGTCAGCGCCTGATCCGAGGCTGAGCGAGAGGCGGCGTCCGTGCAGACGATTTTCGTCATGGTCAAATGCGAGCTCGGCCGCTCCTACGAGGTGGCCGATGCCGCGGTGCAAAGTATCCAGGAGGTCTCGGAAGTCTATTCCGTTTCGGGCCAGTACGACCTGATCATGAAGTTCCATCTCGATGCCGCGGTCGATATCGGCCGCTTCGTCAACCATTCGGTGCAGACCCTGCCCGGGGTGAAGGACACCTTCACCCTGATCACCTTCAAGGCGTTCGCTTGAGCGGCCAGAGCGGCCGTCGCGCCCGGGCGGACGACGCCCTCGACGGTGATGCGGTTCGGGTCACCGAGCGGCGGCTGGTCTATCGGGGATTTTTCGATTTCGAGGTGGTCAAGCTGCAGCATCGTCGGTTCGACCAGTCCACCAGCGAGGTGGTCACCCGCGAGATCCTGCACATCCCCGACGCCGCGGCTGTCCTCCCCTACGATCCGGTGAGCGACGTGGTCGTGCTGATCGAGCAGTTGCGGGCCGGTGCCCTGCATCACGCCGAGGGGCCGTGGCTGATCGAGGCGGTGGCCGGGCTGGTCGAGGCCGGCGAGGCGCCGGAGGCCACGGCACTTCGCGAGATCGTCGAGGAGACCGGGGTCGAGGCCGTGTGCCTCGAGCGGATCGGCGTCTACATCGCCTCGCCGGGTGCTGTGACCGAGCGGACCACGGTGTTCATCGCAAGGATCGACAGCCGTCGGGCCGGCGGCGTGCACGGTCTCGCCGCCGAGACCGAGGACATCAAGAGCCACGTCCTGCCGCGCGAGACCGCCTTCGCCTGGCTGGAGGAGGGCCGCATCGTCGCCGCCAACGCCGTGGTCGCCCTGCGCTGGCTGCAGGTGCACGGCCCGAGCTTGCGCCGCCGCTGGCTTGCGGATGATGCCCGAGAGGCCTAGATTTTCCGCCGAAAGCACCTTTGGAGGAGGTCGAGGCCATGCAGGCACGCATCTACCGGCCGGCCAGGACCGCGGTGCAGTCCGGCCGGCGCAAGACCAAGGAGTGGCTGGTCGAGTTCGAGCCGCGCTCGAGGAAGGAGGCCGACCGGCTGATCGGCTGGGTCGGCTCCGACGATACCGAGCAGCAGGTGAAGCTGCGCTTTCCCTCCAAGGACGCCGCGATCGCCTATTGCAACCGCGAGGGCCTGACCTTCCAGGTCTTCGAGCCCCATCGGCGCGTCGTCCGGCCCAAGGCCTACGCCGACAACTTCATCCACAAGACCTGAACCGCACCGCCGCGATTCCCCAATCGCCAGAGCCCTGCTATAAGCCGGGGCGGGAGCGCCCTTAGCTCAGCTGGATAGAGCAGCTGCCTTCTAAGCAGCAGGTCGCAGGTTCGAGTCCTGCAGGGCGCACCAAAATATTCAACAAAAAGAATGTCTTGGGCGTGGCAGCGAAGCGCCGGACACGAGCCTGCCAAAGCGTGCCCGCTCGGTGCCCGCAAAACCGCGCGGACACGAAACGCACGCACGAGCAGGAAGTGCTGATCGTCGGTGGCGTCGGGGACGACCGAGGCAGGGCTCGTGCGTAGCCCCTTCGTGCGTGCTCGGGCAGCCCGCCGATCAGGCGACACCTTGCCGACGGTCGCTCGAGCTCGCCGATTCGGCCCCGCGTCATCGGGCAGCCGATCGACCACATCGAGCCTCGTGATGACGACTCCTTGCAAAATGCCGAGTAGCGAGCCGCCGCCCGACCTGATCTACCGGGATCGGGTCGGGGCCGGTCGATCTACAGGCTTGCCGGTACCGATTCGCCGCCGAGCCGCACCGGGTTGCCGTTGTTGTCGTAGACGTAGTTGGCACTCTCGAAGAAGGAGAACGGGACGTCGAGGCCGATCTGTCGGGCCCGCATGAAGTTGATCGCGATATCCGGCGGCGACACGATGCCCACCTTGAGGTCGCCGGCCCGCGTGTCGCCATTCAAGATGCGCAGGGCGTAGAGTGCTGCGAGGTAGGCGTTGCTCTCGAAGCTGATGCCGACCGAGAGAACCGCACTGTCGCTGCCGGCCTGGACGACCTCCGGCACCGCGCTCAACACCGGCACGCGGTCGGCATTGGCATTGATGGTCGCCATCTCGCGAAACACCGCGGTGCTGCCGGTGATCCAAAAGACGCTGTCCTGCAGGCCCGGATCGGTTTCCCGCATCCGCAGGACGGCTGCCGGCAACAGCGTCGCGAGTTCGGCCCGCGCATTGTCCGGTTCGTCCACGGCGACATAGAGTGGCCGGATGCCACGCGCCTTGGCGGCGGCCTCCATCGGCTTGGCCTGGGTGCGCACGGCGCTGGCGTTCTTGCTGTCGACGAGAATACCGAGATTCTTCAGCGTCGGCTTGAAGTCGATCATGTAGGCGAGCTGCACCTCGATCGGCATGTTCAGCGAGGTGAACGCGAAGTTGTTGCCCGAGCCCACGTCGTAGCCGGGCATCTGGCCGAGCGATACCGGATCCTTGGAGCAGACCGAGACCACGGGCAGCTCGCCACTGCGGTAGTATTGATAGAGCCAGGCGGTCGATTCCGAGCCCATCGAGAAGAGCAGTTCGTAGCCCTCGTTCTCGGCGATCTCCAAGGCCGCCGCCCCACGCGCATCGTCGCGGTCGAAATTGAGGACGGTGAACTCGGCATTGATGCCCTTGGCGGTGAAGAAGTCGAGGATTCGACTGATCGCCACGTCGTAGGCCGAAGACGGGCGAGGATAGATCACGAGGATGCGGCGGCGTGGCCCCTCGATGGCCTCGGCCGGGCGCAGCTCGACCCGCATGCCATCCGCGTCCCCGGCCGCGAGCTGCCAGCGGCTCGCCATGTGGTCGACCAGCCGGAACCAATCGCCGAACGCCGTGGCCGCCACGGCAGCACCCCTTCCCGGCCGGAGCGGCGTGGCGGCGAGCCAAAAGCCGGCGGCGACACCGCCGAGCAAGGCCCGTCGGCTGAAACCGTCGGCTCGCCCGCTGCTGGGCCGTGGCAGGCCGGCGGCGTCATGCAGGTTGAAGTGATGCATAGTTCTGCTCCTTGGAGGTTGAAGCGGCACGCGCCATCGCCCGTCCGGACGATTTACGACCGGCAGGATGCTGGTCGGCATGCCAAACGAAGTCGCCTCGCGCCCGGCCCGTTGCGGCCAGCGCCGAGGCCAGGGTTGCCCTGGGTGCCGCGCCATGACCAGCGCCGGTGAGCGCCACCAGGGCCAGCCAACCCTGCAGCTGCTCGAGCCAATGTTTCTTCGACATCAGGACGAACTGTGCCGGATCGATCGCCCTGCCCGACATCGTCAGGCTCTGCTGCAGCTGTTCGGACGGTCCGGCCAGGACGACCAGATGGCCCGACGGCCGGCCGTTGTCCGGAAGGTAAGCTGCAACGAAATCGCCGAGCCGGTCGGGCCCTGGGACTGCGGTCGCGTCTGCTCTCGCAATCGCCGGCGGCAGTGCCTGTCCGTGCCGCTGCAGATGCCCGGCCAGCAGGCTGCCGGCCGCGTCGATCGGTGCCGCCTGGCTGCCGGGCCCGAGGCGGAGCGCCAGCGCCGCCGTTCGACCGTCGACATAGACACCGACCAGGGCACGCGGCTCGGCCGCGAGGCTGAAGGACATCGCCTCCGGTCGCCGTGCGGCGCGGCCGACGAGCAGGAACAGCAACAAGAGCGAGGTCAGCGCGAGACCGAGCCAGAACAGGGCCTCGCCGCCTTCACCGTAGAGCTGGAAGAAGAGGCCCACGAGCAGTGGACCGGCAACATGGCCGATCCGCTCGAGAAAACGGTAGGAGGCGGTCAGCCCGGCGACCCCGACTTCACGGGCGACGGCGAGCGACGAGACGTAGGCGACGATCGGCGCGTTGATCAGACCATGGCCGGCACCGATGGTCAGCATGGCGAGCACGACGGCGCCGACCCGCAGGCCCTCGCCGAAGGGCAGGCCCGCGAACCCCGGCCAGTCGATCGCGGCGAGCGCGATCATGCCCAGACCGGCAAGAGCGCCGCCGACCAGGAGCGCCGTACGCGTCGCTTTGTAGAGATCGATGTAGCTGGCGCTCAGCTGGCTCGCCACCATCACCGCGCCGGCATAGAGCATCAGCATCTGGCCGATCTCGGCCTCGGCGAAGCCCTGCGCCTTCATCAACAGCGGCACGGCGAACACGATCACTCCGGTGAGCACCGCCTTGGCCGGGATGCCGATGCAGAGCACCGTCGCCATGAACGGCCGGTCGTGCACGGTGAGCGCGACACTGGCGACGATCGAGCCGGCACTTCCACCGGCCGGTGCCGCCGCCCGGGTAGTCGGCAGACAGAGGAGCGTATAGCCGACCAGCAGCAGCATCACCACGGCCGAGGCCGCGAGAATACCGGCCTCGCCGAGCGAGCTCACGACCAGCGAGCCGATCGCCATGCCGGCGATCATCCCGCCCTGAAAGCCGTAGACGATCACCCCGGCAGCCCGGGTACGCTCGTGCTCGGCCGCATTGGCCAGGAGCAGGGTCTGCACGGCGATGAAGATCAGGCCCTGCCCGAGCCCCGAAAGCAGCCGTGCGGCAACCGCCGTCCAGATCGATTCCTGGCCCATCAGCAGGAGATAGCCGACGGCGCAGGTGACGAGGCCGACCAGCAGGATGGGCTTGGCCGAAAACCGCTGGGCCAGATGTCCGGCAGGGATCAGCACCAGGGCGAAGGCGAGATAGTAGGCGCCGAAGACGAACGGCAGAACGTCCGGCGAATAGCCGGTCGCCGCCGCGATGCCGCCCAGGTATTGCGGCAAGAACGCGTAGGACAGGTGCTCGATGCAGGTGGTGAACAAGAACAGCGGCTTGACGAGGTTGCGCACCCCGGCGCCCGTCTCGGGCATGCCGGGCCGCGCGTCCGCCGCATGGCGGCCGATCGTGCCGCTGAACTGGAAGAGCACGCTGGCGAGGAAGGCGGAGGCGACGAAGAGGGCTGCGAAGTTCTTCACGCTGCGCAGCACGCGCGTGTAGACCACGCTTCTCGGCAGCACTACGGCAATCGTCACCTGATCGCCGTTCTCGCGGGTGACGATGTCGACGAGATACTCGTAGGAGGCGACGTCGGTCTGCCAGCGGTCGCCGACATGGTAGGAATCGGTGTGGATCACCACCTTGCCGTTGACCAGCATGGCCGCGGCACTGATGTCCGGATTGAGACGGCGATACTCGGCAAAGACGCGATCGAGCCCCGGGATCTGCGCCAGATCGAGGTTGAAGCCGATGACCTCGGTCATCCGTTGGGCGAGCGAATCGGCGAGCGCGCCGGTCTTGATCTGCGCCCCCTTGTTGTAGAGGCTGGTCAAGGTGACCACGATGACCACGGCGACCACCGTGAAGATCAGGCCGAACGAGCCGTAGACCAGGGCATTGCCGGCCAGCGGCTGCCGCGCGCGCAACCAGACGGCGAGGCCTGCGAAGGCGAAGGCGAGGAACACGGTCGGCACCAGGAGCGCGGCGAAGCGCTGGTTGACCGCGCTGTCGATATCATCGGCCGCCATGACGATGATCAGCTCGCCCACGTCCTGGTAGCGATTGCTCAACGGTGTGGCGACGAACAGCCGCTGCTGGTCGAGCAGGACAGCATTGCCCTGCGCCTGTCGCGGCGCCTGCTCGACCACCCGGTAGTGGGCGTAGTCCTTGCCACTCTCACCGCGCCCGAAGATCACCTGGTCGCTGCCGTCGACGACGAAGATCGAGGTGATGCTGCTGTCCGAGGCGAGCAGCCGGTCGGCGCGCGGGCCGAACCCGACATACTGCTCGAGCGGCAGGTCGCGGCGCAGGAAGCTCTCGATGGCGGCGGCCAGCACGTTGTTCTGGGCCGCGAGCTTCTCGACGAAGAACGTCTCGTAGGTCCGCCGCGCCTCACCGAAGCCGACATAGACGAGCAGCAGCAGCGACAGCAGCGCGACGCCGGACAACAGCGCGAACTCGCCCAATCGAGACAGTCGCCGCATTGCCATCCGCCCGTCCGGCATGCCGCTCAGTGCCGCTGCTCGAGCAGACGGGTCAGGTGATGAACGGTGCCCCGGCGCTGGCTGAACAGTATGTCGAGACGGTCGGCCAAAAGGCCGAGCACGAGGTCGTCATAGCTCATGCCCTCGGCCGCGAGCCCGGCGCAGACCAGGCTCGTCTTGTCGCCCTCCGGGGACTTCAGGTCGGGCTTGGGGTTGGCCTCGAGCACGTGCAGGCGACCGGCCGAGTCGGCCCGGATGTCGAGCCGCACCAGCGTCTCGATGCCGAGCTCCCGATAGACCCGAGTGGCCAACGCCGACAACTGCTCGAACGAGGCCCGGTCGCCGGTCGGGTGCAGCAGCCGGACCCGATCGGTGGTGATCGGCCGCTGGTCCATCGAGGTGAAGATGCGCTCGTCGGCGTCGAGCACCCGCTCGATCGCCGAGAAGACGAAGGGCTGCGGCAGCCGCTCCAGCCTGCCGTCGCGGGCCACTGTCGGGCCACAGACCGCGACGCAATACTCGCGCCCCGAAAGGAAGGTCTCGATCAGCACGTGGTTCTCGGTGGTCTCGAAGATGCCGCTCGCGACGTCCTCGAGGTCGGCGGCATCGTCGACCACCATCACGTTCTGCGAGGCCCGACCGGAGACCGGCTTGACCACGAACGGGCCGCGAAAATCGCCGAACACCTCGCGAAAGCGTGGGTCGAGACGCGGCTGCAGGCTGCCGAACGCCGGATGCCAGACGAAGAACGGGGCGGTCGGCAGGCCGAGCAACAGCAGATCGCGCTTGAACAGGTGCTTGAAATCGAGGCCACCCACCGCGAGCGGGCCGTGCCCGATATAGGGGATGCCCATCATCTCGAGCATCGCCGGGGCATGGCACATCGAGCCCAGGCCCTGCACCCCGCCGGTGTTCAGCCAGGCGAGATTGACGTCGGCTGCGCGCAGCCGCTCGCCGAGCCGCATATCGTCGGGCACCAGATCGACGACCTCGAAGCCCAACCGCCGCAGCGCCGCCGCCAGATCCTCCGCCACCTGCTCGTAGCTCTTCCACGAGCGGGCATTGGGGAACTGGTTGATGACAGCACCAGGGCTCGTCTTGTCGCCACCGAAGACGACGGCGAGCCGCAGCACCCGCCTGAGCTGCTCGAGCTGGGCTTCCAGCTCGCCGACCCTGGTACGGCGACGGCGCGCGGCATCCCGAGACACCCGCCCTCGGGCGATCGGCCGCTCGGCTCGGCTCGCATCGATAAAACCCATCACTCTGTCCCCAAGAATCGCTGGCCTTGCGATTTCTAGGTGACAAAAGTAAAGATTCGCCTAACTCAGCCCCGATTTTGTCGCCGCTCGTCGACTACTTCGACACGGTTCGGCGCTCGGCTTCGTCGATCAGGCCCCGCTCGTTGGCGAGGTCCTCGAGGGCGTCGAGCCAGGCCCGGTAGTAGTCGTCCTCGGGATCGGCATCGTCGGAGCCGGGCGCCGCGGCGAGCGCGGTGCCGAGCCGTTCCGCCCATTCGGCCCAGGTGAAGTGGCCCTGGTCGTGCAGCGCCACCGCCATCGCCCAGGCCTGGGCGTGCCAGGGCTCGCGGAACATCGGGCCCGGCCGATCGGGCGGCAGCAGCGCGGCGCGGCGCAGTGCTGCTCGGAGCTCGGGCCGGGGCGGGATCACGCGGGTGCCGCCTCGAGGTAGGGCTCGAAGAGGTCGAGCTGGACCGTGTCTCGAGCCCTGCCCTCGGGCCCCCAGAGCTCGCGGGCGGTGAAGGTCACGGCGTAGAGCCACTGCGGGGTCTCGCCCCGCCCGTGCGCGTTGGTATCCGGGAAGACATGAGCGCCGTGCACCCGGGAGACGGTGCCGACCCGGCCGCGGACGTAGCGCGGCAGCCGGGTGTGGCCCTTCGGGTTGAGGTTAAGGGCCCTTACCCGGTCGCCCGCGGCGAACCGCGCCGGGGCTTCGGCAGGTCGCTCCACCGGCCCGCCTCGCGCCAGCGCCTGTGCCACCGCCTCGGCCGCGAGGATGCCGGCGACAGGCTTTGCTGCAACCGCAGCATGGCCGCTCGCCAGCTCGTCCGCGCTGACCAGGCCGTGCTCGAGCAGCAGCTTTTCCAGGCCGGCGAGCCAGATCGCGTAGTAGCTCGAGTTCAGGTAGAAGGCCGGCGGCAGGCTCTCGCGGGCGTGGCGCGAGGCGTCCAAAGTCCAGCCACCGGGCCGCGCCATGGCCAGCGTCAGGGCGAAGGCGCGGCGCTCCCAAGGGCTGTGGAAGACGGGCTCGTCCGGCTCGGGCGTCACCGGCCCGAAGCCGTGCAGGCCGCCCATGTCGTGCACCCCGTTCATTGCAGCAGACCCCGCCTTCGCGCCTCGGCCGGTTCCAGGGCTTTGCCTGTGCCGATCATCGAATCGCGGGTCACCAGGGCGGCGAGCTCGGCCTCGGTCATGCCCGCCGTGCCCTCGGGTCGGAGCGGCACCACCAGGTAGCGCATCTCGGCCGTCGAATCGTGAACCTCGATCGCCGTCGTCTCGGGGAGCTCGAGGCCGAACTCGGCGAGCACGCCACGCGGCTCGATGACGGCGCGCGAGCGGTAGGCCGGGCTCTTGTACCAGACGGGCGGGAGGCCGAGGATCGGCCAGGGGTAGCAGGAGCAGAGCGTGCAGACGACGAGGTGGTGGGTGGTAGCTGTGTT
>SLRI01000652.1 GCA_007131045.1 Rhodospirillales bacterium | reverse complement strand
GCCTCGGCGAGGGCGATGATCATGGCCTCGCTAGAGCTCGCCGGACCCAAGGTCGCAACGATCTTGGCACTGCGCCCACGCCGCATGCCTGCCTCCCCTTCAGCGTCCCTCACCGATATCGACGCTCCATAAACGATGCCGCAGAGAGTGTCACGGCCGCATGAATTGGCTTGCCAAGGGGTTAGTTCGGGCAGAAACGAGAGGGCCAATCAGCCGATGCGACCGGACCCATGTCTCGAACCAAGAGCGGCCCCCTCTATCTCGCCTCGATCGCCCTCGATCCCGCGGCCGAGGCACCGCTGCACCGCCAGCTCTATTTCGGCCTGCGCGATGCGATCCTCGAGAGCCGCCTGCCGCCGGGGGCCCGGCTGCCCTCGACCCGCTCGCTCAGCGGCGATCTCGGCGTCTCGCGCAACACCGTGCTCGCCGCCTTCGAGCAGCTGCTGGCCGAAGGCTACATCCAAGGCCGGGTCGGGGCCGGCTCGTTCGTCAGCCGCCAGCTGCCGGAGGAGGCTCTCAATGCCCGAAAACTCGACCAGGACCCGACCACCACGGCCACCCCGCCCGGCCCCTCGGCGCGCGGCCAGAAGCTCACCGCCCTGCCGCAGCCGGAGAACCGCCCCGACGCCTTCGCCCCCGGCCTGCCGGAGCTCGCCCGGTTTCCCTTCGAGGACTGGGCCCGCCGCCTCGCCCGGACCTGGCGCAATCCGCCCAAGCGGCTCTTGATCGGCAGCGAGCCCGCGGGCTACGGCCCGCTGCGCGAGGCCCTGGCCGCCTACCTTGGTGCGGCGCGGGCCGTCCGCTGCAAGCCCGAGCAGATCTTCGTCGTCTCGGGTGCCCAGCAGGCCCTCGACCTCACCGCCCGGGTGCTGCTCGACCCCGGCGATCCGGTCTGGGTCGAGGAGCCGGGCTATCCGGGGCTGATCGGGGCGCTGATCGCCGGCGGGGCGGCGGTCGTGCCGGTCCCGGTCGACCCGGCCGGCATCGTCGTCGCCGCAGGGCGGCGGATCGCCCCGGACGCGCGGATGGCCTGCGTCTCGCCCTCGCACCAGTTCCCCTTGGGCGTCACCATGAGCCTCGCCCGGAGGCTGGCCCTGATCGAATGGGCCAGGGAAGCCGACGCCTTCATCCTCGAGGACGACTACGACAGCGAGTACCGCTATGCCGGCCGGCCGTTGGCGGCGCTGCAGGGCCTCGATCCCGACGGCCGCGTCATCTACGTGGGCACGATGAGCAAGGTGATGTTCCCGGCGCTCAGGCTCGGCTACATGGTGGTGCCGGAGCATCTGGTCCGCGCCTTCGGCGCCATCCGAAGGCTGACCGATACCCACCCCTCGACGCTGGTCCAGCCGGCCCTGGCCGAGTTCATCAAGGACGGCTCCCTGACCGCCCACATCCGCCGGATGCGTGCCCTCTATGCCGAGCGCCAGGCGATGCTCCTCGATGCAGCATCCCGCCACCTCGGCGACCGGCTGACCCTGAAGCCCGCCGAAGCCGGCATGCACCTCGTCGGCTACCTGCCGCCCGGCACCGACGACCGCGCCATCGCCGCCCGGGCACGGGCGCGCGGCGTCGAGGTCACCCCCTTGGCCGCGCTCTACCAGGGCGAGCCCGACCGCGCCGGCCTCTTGCTCGGCTATGCCGGGCTCACCAAGGGCGAAATCGAGACCGGCATGCGGACGCTGGCGCGGTGCTTCGAGGAGGCGAACGGCCCGAGAGAAGCTTCTCCAGGCCGCGCCTTGCAATCCGGTACCGCATGAGGACCGCCGGCGCGGCATCCGGTTTTTTGACGCCGGGTGCCGGCTATGTCACGCTGGCACGAGGTTCACGAGCGACTACTTCGCGGCACGCGCCTTCGGCCGGCACGTCGAGGGGTCTGCTTTTGAAGGTGAAATGGTGACCGACGACACTGCGGATCTGCGACAACGGCTTGCCGTGCTCGAGGCGGAGGCGGCCGCGTTGCGCGAGCGGCTGGCGATCACGACGCCCGAGCACCAGTCGGCGGCGAGGATCGCGACCGCCGTCGAGAACGCCGCCAGCGACGACGATGCTCGCCTCCTCGCCATCCTGAAGGAGATCGCCGCCTTTGCCATCGTGGCCACCGACGCGAGCGGGTGCATCACCCTCTGGAGCAAAGGTGCGCAAGCTCTGTTCGGCTGGGACGAGGAGGAGGTGGCGGGGCGGAGCCTGGACCTCGTCTTGGTCGGCGATGATCAACCGGCAGACGCGCTGCAGGCGCAACTCGTGACCGCCGAAGCCGAGGGGCGGTTCGACGCCGAGCGATGGCTGGTGCGCCGGGACGGCAGCCGATTCTTCGCCGGTGAGCTGCTGGTGCCGATTGTGAACGGCGCGGTTTCCGGCTTCGTCGTAATCTTCCGCGACCGGACCCAGGAGCACTACACGGAGCTCGCCTGGAGAAGCGGCGAGGAGCAGTTGCGGCTCATCCTCGAAAGCGCCACCGAATACGCGATCTTCACCACGGACCGGGACGGGCGGGTGACCACCTGGAACAGCGGGGCAGAACGATTGCTCGGCTACACCGAGGAGGAGATCCTCGGGCGGGACGCCCGCATCGTCTTCACGCCCGAGGATTGCGCGGCGCAGGCGCCGGAGCACGAGATGGAGACGGCGCTGGCCGAGGGCCGGGCCACGAACGAGCGATGGCACGTGCGCAAGGACGGCTCACGCTTCTGGGGCAGCGGCCTGATGATGCCGCTCCAGGTCGGCGACAGCCAGCCCGGACTGCTCAAGATCATGCGCGACCACACCGAGCGGCGCCGCCACGAGGAGATGCAGCAGCTGCTCATCGGCGAGCTCAATCACCGGATCAAGAACACGCTGACCACCGTGCAGGCGCTCGCCGACCAGACGCTGCGCGGG
>SLRI01000341.1 GCA_007131045.1 Rhodospirillales bacterium | reverse complement strand
CCGCCCGTTCACGGATCCGATCGGGATCGAGCCCGGCACCGGCGGCACGCGGGCGGGCGAGGCCGAGCGTGCCGAGCACGGCGGTGCCGAGGAGCAGGCGGCGGCGATCGAGGCGCATGGCAGTATATCTCATGACGGGCGTTATGTGGCGCAACACCGAGCCGATGACCAGATGCGAATCGCTCCTGGCACGAGGCGCCGGCCGAGCCGACCACGGACACGCCACCGCGTTTGCGCTCGAGCGGTCCGAGGGGTATCGATATCCCCGCGCCGTCGAGACGCTGACAGGCACGCCGCCCCCACAGCAACCAAAGCCTCGAGATGCTACTGACCAAACTGCAACGCAGCATCAGCAAAAGGCGCGCCGCAGCGGCGCTTCGCCGGAGCAATTTCCACCTCGACAATCTCTACAAGCACGTCGCCGTATTTCCCGATTGGCAACTGGCCTACAATCGGATCAAGAAGTGCGCCAACACCCGAATCTCCGCCTTCTTCACCGACATCCTGTCCGGCCAGACCTTCGACAGCTCACTGGCGATGAAGCGCGGCCTGGTCAAGCCGGCGGATCTGGACTATTTTGAACTGTTACAGATCACGAACTATTTTTCCGTGGTTTTCGTTCGCGATCCGTACGGTCGGATTCTTTCGGTTTTTTTGGATAAGCTGGCAGCCGGCGGCAAGGGCCATGTTGCCACCTATGGTCGATGCCCCGGCTTCGGCGACGACTCGAAGGACGGATTCCTCGCCTTCCTCGAGTATCTCCAGGCCGGCGGCTTGCACGACAACCTGCACTGGTGGCCACAATCGGAACTGCTGTACCAACCGCCCGCCGACTTCTCCTTCATCGGTCGACTGGAGCGCACGGTGGCGGACATGCAAACGATCCTCGCGGCGATCGGCCAGAACCCCGACCTGGCCGCGGCCCTGGACAGCCCCCATGCCTTGGAAGCGAAGCGCCAGCGCGCGGTGACCGCCGCGAGCAAGAGACTGGACGCCTATTATACCGAAAGAAGCCGCGACATCGTGGGGCGGCTGTACAGCGCCGATTTCGACAATTTCGGCTATCAGAAGTAGGGCTTCGCGACAACGACACGAAGCGTCGAGCGGATCGGCCCGGCCGGCCGGCGGCGGTTTGAAACCAGTGTGTCGCGTCGTCATCGAACCGTCGCCAGTCGGCGCTACTTCGTCACCGGGCCGGGCCCGATCTGAGCCCTTGCGCGCCACCCCGGCGAGGCGTAGACGCACCTACTGCCCGGGTCCGGCGCCGTCGACCGACGTCCCGCTCGGCGCCCGACGACACGGGATCGACACATGGCTGATTCATTGCGAGCACGAGCCAAGGAGCTGCGCCGCCAGGTCAAGCACTGGCGAGCGTTGCAGAGCGCCGACGTCGCTTTCCTGTCGCCCGCCAAAAGCGGCCGGACCTGGCTGCGCGCCATGCTCTCCCACGTCTATCACCTGCACTACGGCACGCCCGAGGACGAGCTCGTCAGCCGCGATCGGTTCCACAAGCTCGAGCCACGCATCCCGCGCTTCTTCTTTTCCCACGAAACCAACGAGCCCTTCCTGCTGCAGCGTCGGCTGACGCCGCAAGGGCTGCGCGACAAGACCGTCGTCTGCCTGGTCCGCGACCCGCGCGATGTCGTCGTCTCGTTCTTCTACCAGCGCCTTCACCGCAAGAAGGAGACGGCTGGCGCAACCGTGACGATAACGGACGACTATCTGAACCCGGCGCTCGCCAGCGCCATCGCCAAGCTACACCGGCTGCAGGCGCTCGCCGCTGGCCACCACGACGGCCACCTCTTTCGCTACGAGGACCTGCACGCCGACCCCGAGACCGAGCTCGCCCGGCTCTTGCGCATCCTCGGCCACGACGATGTGCCGTGGCACCGGATCGAGGCGGCGGTCGCCTTCGCCGCCTTCGACAACCTCAAGGAGCGCGAGGCCCAGGGCTTCTATCGCAGCGACAATCTCCGCCCAGCGGATGCGGCAGAGCCCAATTCGTTCAAGGTGCGGCGCGGCAAGGTCGGCGGCTACCGGGACGAGCTCTCGGCCGAGCAGGCCCTGATGATGAACCGGATGATCGATGCGACGCTCACCCCCGGCGTCGGCTACCGAACCGGCGAGGCGCCACCCGCCGCGGTCGCGCGTCCGGCCAGACAGCGGCCCACCCGCCGGCCTACGGCGCCCGGTGCCGGCTGGTTGCCGGGCTGTGCTGTGGATCGTCGATGGTTCGTCGGCGCTGCCGTGGTCACCGGCCTGATCGTTACGACCTCCGTGGGCGTTTCGGACGAGGCCGAAATCGTCGACGTCGAGGCGGTGCCGGAGGCCGGCGGCACCTGGCGGTTCTCGGTCACCGTGCGGCACGACGACGAGGGCTGGGACCACTACGCCGACAAGTGGCAGGTGCTCGCACCGGACGGCACCGTCTTGGGCGAACGGGTCCTCCTTCACCCGCATGTCGACGAGCAGCCGTTCACCCGCTCGCTCGGCGGGGTGGCGATCCCGGAGGATCTCGAGGTGGTCGAGGTCCGCGCCCACGACACGGTCGACGGCTGGGGGCCGGTGCTGCGCTACACCCTGCCGGAGCGCTGAGTTCGGCGATCTCGCTCAGAGCCTGTCCGAGAAGTTTTCTGGGCATTTCATCGGCTTACGATCGACCGCCGGCGAGGAGCCGAGCGCGGCCCGATGCCGCGGCATCGGGCGAGCTCGGCGACGAAGCTGGAGCCGATCGTAAGTCGACCGGAGGTGAGCTTGGCAGCGGCACCTGCTTCGTCGTCGGCCGACCAACTCCTCGCATCTGCTCACTGCCAAGCTCATGAAACAGCACGAAAACTTCTCAAACGGGCTCTCAGCCCTCGCGCGCCGCGATCGCCTCGG
>SLRI01000078.1 GCA_007131045.1 Rhodospirillales bacterium | reverse complement strand
GTCGAGGCCGCGGTGATCCAGGGCCTCGACGGCATCCTGATCAGCCCGACCGACGTCAACGCCATGGCCCCGGCGCTGCAGACCGCGGTCGAGAACGGCGTGCCGGTGGTCACCATCGACCGGCGGATCGACGGGGTCGACGGCATCCTCGCCCATGTCGGTGCCGACAACGTCAAGGGCGGCGAGGCGCAAGGCCAGTGGATCGTCGACAACTTCCCGGACGGCGCACGGATCGTGAACCTGCAGGGCCAGCCCGGGGCTTCGGCCGCGATCGACCGCAACCAGGGGGTCCACAACGTCCTCGACGGGATGGACGGCTACGAGTTCATCGTCGAGCAGACGGCGAACTTCGCCCGTGACCAGGGTCTCTCGGTCACCGAGAGCATCCTCGCCGGCCTCGAGAGCCCGCCCGACGTGATCGTCGCCGCCAACGACGACATGGCTCTGGGCGCGGTGGAGGCGGTGCGCGCGCAAGGGCTCGACGGCGAGATCGCGATCCTCGGATTCGACGCCCTGCCGGAAGCGCTGGCCGCGGTCCGCGACGGTGCATTGGCCGGCACGGTCGAGCAATTCCCGGGCGGGCAGAGCCGGCAGGCGATGCAAATCCTCGTGGATTTCGTCCGCGACGGCAAGGAGCCGGCCGACAGCCTGATCCTGCTCACCCCGATCGTCATCACCGCCGAGAACATCGACGATGCCGAGCGGCTCGGCGAGCTGAACTGACGCCTCGACCTTCGTGAACACGGCCGACATGTCCGACGGCGCCCCACTCGGCTCGGGTGGGCTCGGGTCGGCCGAGAGCATGCCTGGGAGCGGAGCGCCGCCGCTCCTGCGCATGACCGGAATCCGCAAGTCCTTTCCCGGGGTGCTGGCCGTCGACGGGGTCGATTTCACCGTCGAAGCCGGCGAGATCCACGCACTCCTCGGCGAGAACGGGGCCGGCAAGTCGACACTCTTGAAGATCCTGGCCGGGGCGCAGCCGCCGGATGCCGGGCGGATCGAGCTTTCGGGCGAGCCGGTCGAGCTCGAGAGCCCGCTCGACGCGCAGGCGCACGGGATCGTCACGATCTATCAGGAATTCAATCTGATCCCGACCCTGACCGTGGCCGAGAACGTGTTCATCGGCCGCGAGCCCTTGCGCTACGGCCTCGTCGACTGGCCCCGGATGCGGCGCGAGACCCGGGCGATCATCGGGCGGGTCGGGCTCGATCTCAGCCCGGACCGGCTGGTCGCCGATCTTTCGGTCGCCGAGCAGCAGATGGTCGAGATCGCCAAGGCCCTGGCGGTCTCCTCCAAGCTCATCGTCATGGACGAGCCGACCTCGGCCCTGGCCGAGAGCGAGGCCGCGACGCTCTTTCGGATCTGCCGCGACCTCAAGGCCGAGGGGATCGGCATCGTCTTCGTCAGCCACCGGCTCGACGAGGTGAAGACGCTCTGCGACCGGTTGACCGTGCTCCGCGACGGCCGCCTCGTGGGATCGGCCGAGGTGGCCGATGTGGAGATCGACGACATCATCCGGATGATGGTCGGCCGCGAGGTCGATCGCCTGTTCGAGCGGCGGCGCGGCCAGCGCACCGGCGCACCGGCGCTGGTCGTCGACGGTCTTTCGGCCGAGGGCGATCCGCGCGATCCCTCGGCGACCCGGCTCTTCGACATTTCGTTCCACGTCGCGCGCGGCGAGATCGTGGGCCTCGCCGGGCTGGTCGGTGCCGGGCGGACCGAGCTCGCCCGCTCGATCTTCGGCGCCGATCCGATCGCCCGCGGCCGGGTCACGGTCGACGGTGTGGCGGTCGATCTGCGCTCGCCCGAAGGGGCGATCCGCGCCGGGATCGGGCTGGTGCCCGAGGACCGCAAGCAGCAGGCGCTGTTCCTGGCGCTGGCCGTCCGGCTCAACCTCTCGATCGCTGCCCTGGGCCATCTGACCAGCCGCTTCGGCTTCGTCGACGAACGGGCGGAAGGCGTTCTGGTCGAGGACTACAAGCGGCGGCTGAACATCAAGATGGCGAGCGCCGGGGTCGAGGTCGGCAATCTTTCGGGCGGCAACCAGCAGAAGGTGGTGCTCGCCCGCTGGCTGGCGCTCAAGCCCAAGGTGCTGATCGTCGACGAGCCGACCCGCGGCATCGACGTCGCGGCCAAGGCCGAGGTGCACCAGCTCTTGTTCGAGCTCGCCGAGGCCGGCCTCGCGATTCTCGCCATCTCCTCGGAACTGTCCGAAATCTTGACCCTGAGCGATCGGATCTTGACCATGCGCGAAGGCCGGCTGACCGGTGACGTGGCGATCGAGGCGGCCTCCGAGGAGCGCTTGATGCAGTTGATGACCCTGGGGGCTGCGACACAACAGCGGCAGGCGGCCGATGCTCCAGCAAACTGAGGAGGGCGCACCCAAGACCGCCGAGCTCGACCTTTTCGGGCTCTTGGCGCGCTTTGCGCCGTTGATCTTCCTGCTCGTGCTGATGGCGGTCTTCGCCATCCTCGAGCCGCGCTTTCTCTCGCCCTTGAACCTCTTCAACGTCATGCGCCAGGTCTCGATCTTCGGGCTTTTGGCGATCGGCATGACCTTCGTCATCCTGACCCGCGGCATCGATCTTTCGGTGGGCTCGCTGATCGCCTTGACCGGGCTCGTGGGGGCAGCCGTGGCCAAGGGCGGGTTCGAGAGCCGCTTTGCCGTGGGCACGGCGGCCGAGGCCGCGGGCTATGGCTGGCCGCTGGCGCTGCTCGCGGCGATCCTGGTCGGCATGGCCTGCGGCTTCATCCAGGGCCTCGCCATCACCAAGCTCAAGGTGCCGCCCTTCGTCGTCACATTGGGGGGCATGTCGGCGTTCAGGGGGGCAGCGCTGCTGTTCGCCGGCGGCGGGCCGATCTCCGGCTTCGAGGAGGGCTATCGC
>SLRI01000280.1 GCA_007131045.1 Rhodospirillales bacterium | reverse complement strand
GGCCAGCGCCTGCGGCGTCACGCCCAGATGCTCGGCCAGGAGTTGGTGGCGCCAGCCGCGGATCACCGGATCGGCAGTTTGCTGCTCGATCGCGAGATTGATCTCGTTGTCTACGCCGAACGAGCGGTTGGCGAGATTGGCGCTCCCGACCGTAATGAACCGATCGTCGACGATCATCAGCTTGGCATGAACATTGACGGCGGTGCCCCGGCTGATCGTGGTGAGGACGACCACCCGCTCGTCGGTGGCCTCCTCCAGGGTGGCGACGAAGGTCTTGCGGCCGCGGTCCATGATCGTGGTCTCGAGCGGGCCCTCGCACTCCTTGGGCGTGATGATCACCACCTCGAGCTCGGGCGCGTCGCGGAGCCGCTTGGCCAGTGCCTGGGCGATCGCCGGCACGGTGAGGTACTGGTTCTCGATATAGATCAGCCGCTCGGCGGCGGTGATGGCGGCCTTGTAGAGGGCCTCGATCTCCCCCACCCGGGACCGCTCGCCCAGCGCCGAGCGGGTTCGCGCAATCGCCACCGGCTGCTGCTCGAGCGCGGCCTCGAGACTCTCCGGCCAAGCCGCGGCGGCGGCGGTCGAGCCGAGCTCGACGGCGTCGTCGGTGGCCCGCTCCCAGCGCTCCTCGGCAAGCTCGGCCACAGCGCGGGCGGCGGCACCCTCGACCAGCATCATCACGTCGTGGAACGGGGCGGGCGGGGTGCCGCCGAGCGGCCCCCGATGCGGGCTTCGGGGATCGTGCTCGGGCGTGTCCCAGCGGCCTTCGGTGAGATCGATGCCGCCGACGAAGGCCAGGTTGCCGTCGATGACGACGAGCTTCTCGTGCTGCGCACCGCCGGCGGGCACGCTGTCGTCGAGGACGAAGCTGAGCCGGTCGTGGAACGGCGCCATTTGCCATTGCGGCAAGAGCTCCCGGGCCAGCCCCATCGCCAACGGCCAGTCCCAGATCAAGAGGCGAATCTGCAGCCCGGGCGTCGCCTCCAGCAGGCGGACGAAGCGCTCGGCCAGCGTCTCGTTCGAGCTCTCGGGCAGCAGCATCAGATCGGAGCGGATATCCCAGCCGAGGATGATGATCGAAGCGCGCGCCGCCTCCATGGCGCGAGCCAGGGCGCCGAAATAGGCGGCGCCGTCGACCAACAGCGTCACCCGATCAGCGGTCTCGATCCGCCAATGCGTGCCCGCGGCGGCGAGGATGCCGGTGTCAGTCTCGGGCATCGATCAGCCGCGTCGCAGCCGCAACGGCATCCGTCCCGACCAGGGCCTCGAAATCGAGTCGATAGTCACGGGTCTCACCGTGCTCCAGCCAGATCATCTCCCCCCGCTTCTTCCAGTCCTCGCGACTGCCGGCATGGCAGGTCCCAGGCTCAATACCTATGACATAATCGCCTTCATGCAAATTTTGCCACTGGTAGAACGCCGGCATCGCCTTGCCATCGTAGCCCAGGCGAAAGCCGAGTCCGGTGGTCCCGGGCAGGCCCGCGAAGGCCGGATTGGCGAGCATCACCGAAACACCGCCGTCCGGCCGCCGGCGCAAGGCGTGCTCGTAGACCTGCTCGCGAAAACCGGCCTGCGGCGCCGCCTGCTCGATCGGCCCGATCGCTGTCGCATGGCTGTCGTGGGCGAAATAGACGGTGCGCTCCAAGGGCATGACCAGCCGTGTCTCCGGCGCCACCACCGGCCAGCCCAGGTTGACGTGGTAGAGCAGCGCGTGCGGTGTCGAACGGAACCCCAGATTGGTCACCCGGTCGCGGATCCGCAAGATCCGGCCGCCGAGATCCGCCTCGATCCGCCGGTGCAGCTCCAGGTTCTCGCCGAACATCGTGACCTGGCGCACCCGCCCCTCCGCATAGAGTGTGCCGGCATCGCCGTCCCAGGCTATACCGTAGCCGTCGAGCCTGGCCGGCGTGAACGCGACCCGCCCGTGAATGCCGTGCGCGACCGTGCCCCGATAGGGATAGCCGAAATGCTCGGCAGTCTCCTCGGCCATCCCCATGATGTGGTCGAGCCCGCAGGTGTTCATCAGCCCGGAGAACGAGCGCAGCCAGCCCAACCCGCCCTCGGCATCGTGCTCGTGCAGCCAGGGATGCCGGAAGCCGTTGCCCGAACGCCAGCCCAAGGGCACGCCGAACAGCGACATGGCGCCGACGTCCATCGCCCGATCGACCAGGATCTCGGCCTCGAGCCCACCCCCCGTCCGGAGCCGCAACACCCGCAACCCCCGCTCCGGCCCGTCCGCCGCGGTGACCAGATCGATCCCGAAGACCTGCGAGCTGTCACCGACATGCCGCGCCAACTCCCGCCGATCGAAGGATTGCCCGAAAATCTCGACCACGACACCCCGCCTCCCTGCGCTACAGCACCAAACTCGACGGCCAGCCGGCCGAGGTCAATGGCGGCGGCGGGATCAGAGGATGGTCAAGGCACCGATGAAGAGCGCACCCAGCCACCAACCGAGAATGTGGTGGAAATAGCTGTAGCCGCGCACGAAGGCGTTGTCGGGGCTGTAGACACCGAAGCGGCCGAGCGGAATGATCGGCAGGGTCACGTCGAGAGCATAAGTCCAGAGCGAGAAGCGGCGGGCTGTCCGATCAGACGATGTCGTGACGAAGCCGAGCTTGTTGGTGAGGTTGGAATCACGGGGCGGCCCGAATCGGGCGAGCGCCAAGCGCCGCTTTTTCCAGTCCAGTTGCTCATCCCGCGCTTCGGCCGCAGCGGCGCGGACGACCAAGCCGGACTCGACGAAGATCGATGGTGGCGGCGGGATCGTGTCCCACCGCGTGGTGTAGCTGGGCTGTCACCAGCTCGTTCTCCGGCTTCGGCCGGTTCTTAGTCAGCCGGTCATGTCGGCGAGGCTGACGGCAGCATCATCGCCGGTCTGGGCG
>SLRI01000532.1 GCA_007131045.1 Rhodospirillales bacterium | reverse complement strand
TGATTTCGGCGCGTTCGCTTCGTCATCTGATCTCCTGTTCGACAGCCATTCTGGCCGCCTTCAGGCAGACACGCCACTCAGCGTACTGTGCAGATTTGCCGAGCCACCTCTGACCGCGGTCGAGACCAGCGTCTCGCCCTCGCGCACCATGCGGATCAACGCCCCGCTGGCGATGATCAGGCCGCAGATGACCATGAGCCAGGCGGCGATGCTCGGCACGAGGCCGGGCGGCATCTGCGCGAACGGGTTGGTGCCCGCATGATTGGGGATCAGCCAGAGGAGGGCGAGAAGGCCGAATCCGGCGACGACGACACCGGACCAGAAGTCTTGCCGGACCATCGATTCTCCCTATCGACTGCGCATTATTCTCGTGCCGGCCAACACTGTGCGACCTTTGGTGTCAGATATCGCTGACCGAAACAAGCAGAATGGGCCAAGAGCCCGACCACGCGTCGCACGGCGGCGCGGCTTCGGCGGCCGCGCGAGGTTCGCTCACTCGGACCGCGCGGCGGTTGCGTCCCGCCGCTTGCGGGGTGACCGCTTCTCATCGGAGTAGGGTTCGATTCGGTCGAGCTTGGCCGGCTTGAGCGCGAAAAAGGGCTGCTGCTGCTCGCGAGCGATCATCCGACAGTGACGCACCATGTTGTCGAACGAGATCACCTGCCGGCTGAAATAGATCCCGGCAATGGCCTCTATTTCGTGCGCCGCGACGCGGTCGTTCACCGCCTGACGGATCGTCTGACTGCGCTCGGTGAAGGCGTCGCGGGCCGCCTCGAGCGCCTCCGCTGCATCGGGAAAGCGCGCGGCATCGGCGTCGAGCGAATGCCGGGCCGCTTCGAGCACCGCCCGGGCCTCGTCGAACAGCTTCATCAGCCCGGCCTGCATCTGCTCGTCATAGGCGGCGTTCGGCATGCGCCGCTGGGCTTCCAGGCTCTCGACGATATGCTCGAGGTGATCGCCGATCCGCTCGACGTCGCTCGCGATATGGGTGAGATACTGCGCCAGCAGGCGCTGGCGGCGCGAGAGGTAGCGCCGGGTCAACCGCTCGAGATAGGCGAGCGTCGCGTCACGGATCTCGTTGACCGCCTGCTCGTTGACACCGATCGTCCGCGGCCGACGCCGTTCGCCGATTGCGGCGGCGAAGCCTCGGGCGGCAGCCAGGCTGAGCATCAGGATATCGAGGCTGCGGCGGGCCTCGTGAATGACCGCGGTGAGCGCGTTCTCCGGCATCCGAAGGAGATCAGGGGCGAGAAAACTCACCGCCGCCACCGGTTGCCGCGACGGCACGAGGCGGCGCAGGGCCGCGGCGATCAGGCCGGTGAACGGCAGCAATGCGATGGCGGCCACCAGCATGATCGCTGTGTGCAGATTGGCCGTCTGCCGCACCACGTCGGCAGAGGTCGCCTGCATCGCGGCGATGAACAAGGGTGCGGCCAGAACAGCCAGTGCGACGTTGAAGAAATTGAAAGCGAGATTGGCCGCAGCCCCGCGCTTGGCCTCGATGCCGGCGCCGAGTGTGGCAATGATTGCCGTGGTGGTGGTGCCGAGATGGGCGCCCAAAACGATCGGATAGACCTGCTCGAGCGAGGTAAAGACGCCCGCAGAAATCAGCACGAAGGTCATGCCGATCGTGGCCCCGCTGCTCTGCACCACGGCGGTGAACAGCCAGGCGATCGCTGTGCCGAGCAGCATGCCGCGCCAGGTCGTGCCCTCGATCGCCGCCAGCCACGGGACCAGCGCCTCGCGATGCGGCTCGATCGCACCGCTCATGAGATCCATGCCCATGAACAGCAGGCCGAAGCCCAGGAGGCTGCGTCCGATGCTGCCGAGCAGCGGTGACGGGGCGACGGCGGCGACCAGAAAGCCGATCGCGACGGCGACCAGCGCGTAGTCGGTGAGCTTCAGCGAGATCAGCTGCATGGACAAGGTCGTGCCGAGATTGGCACCCATCAGAACCGGCACCGATTGGGCGAGACCCAAGAGCCCGGCGTTGATGAAGCCCACGGTCATCACCGTCGTCGCACTGCTGTGCATCAAGAAGCCGAGCCCGGTGCCGAGCCCGAGGCCGGCCAGCCGGTTGCCGGTGCTGCGATAGATGATCAGTCGCAACCGCTCGCCGGCAGCAGCCCTCAGCCCTTCGGTCATCAGTTGCATGCCGAAGAGAAAAAGGGCGAGGCCACCCAGGAGGGTGAACGCCAGGAAGAACACCTCCTCGATCGTCATGACCTGGCACCACCGCGACCGGCCGGCCCGCTCAGTGGGTCGCGCCGAGGAAACGATCGAGCCAGCGCTTGAGCTCGTGCAACACGTACGTCTCCTCGGAGCCACCGCTGGTCGCCGGGCTGGTCGGCCTCGCGACCGGCGGCGAGAGCCCGGCCATCAGATCGGGGGGCACCGTCTCCTGCATCACCCGCGCCCAGATCCGCGCCGGCAGGTCAGCGCCAGTGACGCCGGGCATCGGCTCGTTGTCGTCGCGACCGGTCCAGACACCGAGGACCATCTCGCCGGAGAAGCCGACGAACCAGGCGTCGCGATTGCCCTGGGTGGTGCCGGTCTTGCCCATCGTCTGGCGATCCGGCAGCGCCGCTTGCCGCCCGGTGCCGGTGCGCACCACATTGGCCAGCATGGTGCGCATTTGCCGGGCAACATCGGGATCGACGACCGAGACCTCGGTATCACGATGCTGGTAGAGGACGCGCGCCGCGGCATCGCTCACCCGCTCGACGCCGAACGCCGGACGGCGCACACCGCCGGTGGCGAACGGCTGGTAGGCTGCGGTGAGCTCCAGCGGGGTGACCTCGGAGGTGCCGAGCGCCAGGGACGGCACCGGGCGCAGTTCACTTCCGATGCCGAGCAGGCGGGCGCGCTCGGCGACCTTGCCTGGACCCAC
>SLRI01000418.1 GCA_007131045.1 Rhodospirillales bacterium | reverse complement strand
TGCCGGAGCGCGAGATCCGCCGGGTGCGCGGCCGCGAGGTGGCGATGATCTTCCAGGACCCGATGATGGCGCTGAACCCGGTCTATACGGTGGAGCGGCAGATCGGCGAGGTCCTGGCGCTGCATCTCGGCCTCGGCCGGCGGGAGATCCGGGCCGAGGTGATCGAGCTCTTGCGCCTGGTCGGCGTGCCGGCGCCGGCGGAGCGGGCGCAGCAATACCCGCACAATCTCTCGGGCGGCATGCGCCAGCGGGTGATGATCGCCATGGCGCTCGCCTGCCGGCCCCGGCTCCTGGTCGCCGACGAGCCGACCACCGCCCTCGACGTCACCGTCCAGGCCCAGGTGCTCGACCTGATCCAGAGCCTCAAGGACAAGCTCGGCATGGCCGTCCTCTTGATCACCCACGATCTCGGCATCGTCGCCGAGACGGCGCACCGGGTGGTCGTCATGTATACCGGCCGCAAGGTCGAGGAGGGCACGATCCGCGAGATCTTCGACGATCCGCACCACCCCTATACCCAGGGCCTGCTCGGTGCGGCCAAGTGGGAGGAAGGCGACGGCGACCTGTTGCGCGAGATCCCGGGCACCGTGCCCTCGCCCTTCGCCATGCCGCCGGGCTGCAGCTTCGAGCCGCGCTGCCCGATGGCCGAGCCGCGCTGCCGGGAACGCCCACCGATCCCGCTCGAGGTGACGCCGGGGCGCCCGGTGCGCTGCTTCGTAGCACAGGATGCCATCTCGTGAGCGATGCCGCACCGGTGCTCGTGGTCGAGGACCTGGTCAAGCACTTCCCGCTGAAGGGCGGGCTGTTCTCGCGGGCCAGCTTCGTCCACGCGCTCGACGGCGTGTCGCTCGAGCTTCGGCCCGGCGAGACACTCGCCGTGGTCGGCGAATCCGGCTGTGGCAAGTCGACCCTGGCGCGCTGCATCGTCCGCCTCGAGGAGCCCACATCCGGCAGCATCCGGCTGCAGGGCACCGCCATCACGAGACTGAAAGGCCGCGCCCTGCGCCCGCATCGCCGGGCGATGCAGATCGTCTTCCAGGACCCTTACGCCAGCCTCAACCCGCGCTGGTCGATCGCCAGCCTGCTCGGCGATCCCATGCGGCTGCACGGCATCGGCGACCGAAGCTCCCGCCGCCGCCTCGCCGCCGAGCTCTTGGACAAGGTCGGCCTCGGCCAGGAATACCTCGAGCGCTATCCGCACGAGCTCTCGGGCGGCCAGCGCCAGCGCGTGGCCATCGCCAGGGCCCTCGCCGTCGGACCGGACGTCATCGTCTGCGACGAGCCGGTCTCGGCGCTCGACGTCTCGATCCAGGCCCAGGTGATCAATCTCCTGAAGCGGCTGCAGAAGGAGCTGGGCCTCGCCTACGTCTTCATCAGCCACGACCTCTCGCTGGTGAAGCACATCGCCGATCGGATCGCGGTCATGTATCTCGGCCAGATCGTCGAGCAGGCGCCGACCGCCGCGATGCGCCGGCGCCTGCTGCACCCCTATTCGCAAGCGCTCTTCTCGGCCGCCCCCACGGCTGACCTCGACGCCGCGCAGACGAAGCAGCGCATCGTCCTCGAGGGCGACGTGCCGAGTCCGGTCGACCCGCCCGCCGGCTGCCGCTTCGCCGGTCGCTGCCCCTACCGGGTGGATCTCTGCAGCCGGGAGGCGCCGCCGCTGCGCCGGATCGACGACCGGCTGGCCCGCTGCCACTTTGCCGGCGAGCCCGGCTTCCCGCCGCCGCCCGGGGCGGCCGTCGGCACGGCAACAAGTGACAGCCAGGGTAGACGGCGATGACCAAGGTGGTGCGAACGGACCGCGAACTCGAGACACCCTGGCTCGACGCCAGCCTGCGCGAGCTCGGCTGTCGCCTCGTCCTGCTGCCGGAGGGAATCCCCGAGGCTGAACTCGCCCGGGAAGTGGCCGACGCCGAGCTTCTCCTGATGTGCTACACGCCGATTACCGCGTCCGTGATCGCCGCCGCCGGGCGGCTGAAGGGCATCGTCAAGTACGGGGTGGGGATCGATGCCATCGACATCGGCGCCGCCCGGGCCCACGCGATCCCGGTCGTCAACGTGCCGGAATATGCCGAGGAGACCGTCGCCGAGGGCGCCTTCACGCTGCTTTTGGCGCTCTTGAAGAAGCTCGTGCCGCTGAACGCTGAGGTGCAGGCGGCGGGCTGGGCCTGGCCCGAGGCACGCTGGCTGGCGGCCGACCTCGCTGGCAAGACGGTGGGCCTGGTCGGCACTGGGCGGATCGGCCGATCGATGGCGCGCATGGCGGGTGCCGGCTTTCGTGCGCATGTCCTGGGCTTCGATCCGCATGTCGATGACGCTGCCATGCGTGCTGCCGGCATCGAGAAGTGCGACGACCTGCTCGCCATGGTGCGGCGCTGCGATGCGGTCTCGATCCACTGCGTCCTGAACGAGACGACCCGGCGCCTGATCGGCACGGCCGAGTTCGCCGCGATGCCGCCGCACGCGCTCTTGATCAACGTCTCGCGCGGCGCCCTCGTCGACGAGGCGGCGCTGATCCGCGCCCTCGATACCGGCAGCATCGGCGGCGCCGGGCTCGACGTGTTCTCGCTCGAGCCCCTGCGTCGCCAGGACCATCCGCTGAGCCCGCTCTTCGGTCGACCGAACGTGATCCTCCTGCCGCATCTCACGTTCTACACGACGGAAGCGATGGCGCGGCTCCAGGAGGAAACCCTCGAGCGCTGCCGCGAGGTCCTCGCCGGCCAGCCCGTGCTGGTCAAATCCCAGGACCCGCGGCTCCAGGCGCAAGAGGTCGGTATCCGCTTCCCCGTCACGTGACCCGCCGCTCGTCTTTCGCAAGACCAGGGCTCGCAGCCGAATCCGCCGGAGGGCCAGGGCCACCGGGTCGCCCTCCTCGTCGGCCGAGGGCGG
>SLRI01000330.1 GCA_007131045.1 Rhodospirillales bacterium | reverse complement strand
CCGGGTTGCGGCCGGTGGCGAAGGCGTTGGGCTGGTCGGTCTCGATGATGTAGACCTTGGGCATCGGCAGCTCGGCGCGCCGGGCGAGGTCCTCCACCATGCCGTGGAACTCCGGGGCCGAGGCCCTGGTCACGAGCTTGGCGTTGTGCATCCGCAAGACCATGTCGGCGGAGTTCCAATAGCTCCAGAAGTTCATGCCGCCGGCGAGCACGAGGGCGATCAAGAGGCCGCCTTCGCCGCCGAGCGCGAAGCCGATGGCGAGAAAGAGGGCGGTCATGGCGGCGAGCAGGATGCCGGTGCGAACAGCATTCATCGCGCAAATTCTCCGTTCAGGCTCGGAGCCGGCTTTGCTCCAGGGTCGAAATGGGCTCCGGGGTCGAGACGAGCTCCAGGATCAACATGGCCCTTGCCGGTCACGGCGCAAGCATTGCGAATGCTGGTGCCGCACCACGGTTGTCGGCACCGACCGAGCTTCCCAAATGAGCGACGGCACGAGAGCATTCGGCACGCATCGACCAGGGATCGATCATGGCAGTTGGAGCGCACGGCCGGACGACCCGAAAAGCGCTGCAGACCTGCCGGTTGCAGGGGTTGTCGGAGCTGCTTATATGGTCGATTGGCCGAGCGCCGAGCCCGGATGAGTTTTCGCACATCTGCCGATCGGTTGGTCGAAGCTGGTCGCTGATGCGTCGAGCGAAGACGAGCGGCGGGCCGAATGCGCTCTCGCTCCGGCACTGTCGAGCAGTGGGGAACAACAGTTTTTTCGCGGTAAACGCGTGGGGTTCGAATGAGCAGAATTATCGGCATTGATCTCGGTACCACCAACAGTTGTGTGGCGGTGATGGAGGGCAAGAACGCCCGCGTCATCGAGAACGAGGAGGGGATGCGCACCACTCCGTCCATGGTGGCCTATACCGAGGACGGCGAGGTGCTGGTCGGCATGCCCGCCAAGCGCCAGGCGGTCACCAACCCCGAGAACACGCTCTTTGCCGTCAAGCGGCTGATCGGCCGGCGCTTCGAGGACCCGGTGGTCGCCAAAGACAAGGGCATGGTCTCCTACAAGATCGTCAAGGCCGACAACGGCGATGCCTGGGTCGAGACCCGCGGCGACAAGAAGGCGCCCTCGCAGATCTCCGCCGAAGTCTTGAAGAAGATGAAGGAGACGGCCGAGCGCCACTTGGGCGGCACGGTCGACAAGGCGGTGATCACCGTTCCCGCCTACTTCAACGACAGCCAGCGCCAGGCGACCAAGGATGCCGGCAAGATCGCCGGGCTCGAGGTGCTGCGGATCATCAACGAGCCGACCGCAGCGGCCCTCTCCTACGGTCTCGACAAGGGCAAGAACCAGACGATCGCCGTCTACGACCTCGGCGGCGGCACCTTCGACGTCTCGATCCTGGAGATCGGCGACGGGGTGTTCGAGGTGAAGTCGACCAACGGCGACACCTTCCTCGGCGGCGAGGACTTCGACCTTCGGCTGATCGACTACATGGCGGACGAGTTCAAGAAGGAGCAGGGCATCGACCTGCGCTCCGACAAGCTCGCCCTGCAGCGCCTCAAGGAGGCCGCCGAGAAGGCCAAGATCGAGCTCTCCTCGACCTCGCAGACCGAGGTCAACCTGCCGTTCATCACAGCCGATCAGTCCGGCCCCAAGCATCTGACGATGAAGATCAGCCGGGCCAAGCTCGAGATGCTGGTCGACGACCTGGTGCAGCGGACCATCGAGCCGTGCCGCAAGGCCTTGAAGGACGCCGGGCTGAGCGCGTCCGACATCAACGAGGTGATCCTCGTCGGCGGCATGACGCGGATGCCCAAGGTCGTCGAGACGGTGAAGAACTTCTTCGGCAAGGAGCCGCACAAGGGCGTCAACCCGGACGAGGTCGTGGCCATCGGCGCTGCGATCCAGGCCGCCGTGCTTTCGGGCGACGTCAAGGACGTGCTGCTGCTCGACGTGACACCCTTGTCGCTCGGCATCGAGACGCTGGGTGGCGTGTTCACCCGGATCATCGACCGTAACACCACGATCCCGACCAAGAAGAGCCAGGTCTTCTCGACCGCCGAGGACAACCAGTCGGCAGTGACCATCCGGGTCTTCCAGGGTGAGCGCGAATTGGCGGCACAGAACAAGATGCTCGGCCAGTTCGATCTCGTCGGCATCCCGCCGGCACCCCGCGGCATGCCGCAGGTCGAGGTGACCTTCGACATCGATGCCAACGGCATCGTCAACGTCTCGGCCAAGGACAAGGCGACCAACAAGGAGCAGCAGATCCGCATCCAGGCCTCGGGTGGTCTCTCGGAAGCCGAGATCGAGAAGATGGTCCAGGAGGCCGCCGAGCACGCCGAGGAGGACAAGAAGCGCCGCGCGGTGATCGATGCCAAGAACCAGGCCGACAGCCTGATCTATTCGACCGAGAAGAACCTCAACGAGTACGGCAGCCATCTCGACGCCGGCGACAAGAGCGCCATCGAGGGTGCCGTGGCCGAGCTCAAGGGCGTGCTCGAGAGCGAGGATGCCGAGTTGATCAAGGGCAAGTCCGAGGCGCTCTCGCAGGTGGCGATGAAGCTCGGCGAAGCGATGTACAAGTCGCAGCAGGGTGGCGGCGGCGATGGTGGCGACAGCGGCGGTGACGCCGGCGGCGATGCCGGTGGGCGGGCCGAGGACGTCGTCGATGCCGAGTTCGAGGAGGTCGACGACGACAAGAAAAAGTCGGCGTGAACCCAGCCGACGTCGAGAACGACGGCACGGACCGGATCGGCGGCGATCCGGTCCTTTGCCGTTTGCTCGTCCCGAGCATTGATCAGACGTAGCTCTATTAGGATCAGGCGGCCATGCCGAAGCGCGATTTCTACGAGACCCTCGGGGTCACCAAGACCGCCGGCGAGGCCGATCTCAAGCGCGCCTATCGCAAGCTCGCGATGGAATGTCACCCGGACCGCAACCCCGGCGACGCCGCCGCCGAGGCGCGGTTCAAGGAGATCAACGAGGCCTACGAGGTCTTGAAGGATCCGCAAAAGCGGGCCGCCTACGACCAGTTCGGGCCGCAGGCCTTCGAGCAGGGCATGGGCGGCCGCGGTGCCGGCGGCGGTTTCGACTTCACCAGCTTCGCCGACGTCTTCGACGACCTTTTCGGCGACTTCATGGGCGGCAACAGCGGGCGGCGGCGGGGCGGCGCGCCGCGCGGCAACGACCTGCGCTACAACCTCACCATCAGCCTCGAGGAGGCCTTCGCCGGCAAAAAGGCGCAAGTCCGGGTGCCGACCTCGGTCGCCTGCGAGGCCTGCGACGGCACCGGCAGCGAGGGCAAGGCCGAGCCCGCCGCCTGTCCGACCTGCCGCGGCGCCGGCCGGGTTCGGGCACAGCAGGGCTTCTTCACGGTCGAGCGCACCTGCCCGACCTGCCACGGCAGCGGCCGGGTGGTGACCAACCCCTGCCGGGTCTGCAACGGCAGCGGTCTGGTCCACAAGGAGAAGACGCTGGCCATCAACGTCCCGGCCGGCGTCGAGGATGGCACGCGGATCCGGCTGTCGGGCGAGGGCGAGGCCGGGGTGCGCGGCGGCCAGCCCGGCGATCTCTACATTTTCGTGACCGTGGCCCCGCATCGGCTGTTCCGCCGCGAGGGCCACAACATCTTCTGCCGGGTGCCGATCCCGATGACGGCGGCGGCCCTGGGCGGCGATGTCGAGGTCCCGACCATCGAGGGCAAGCGGGTGCGCTTGGCCGTGCCGTCCGGCACGCAGACCGGCAAGCAGATCAGGCTGCGCGGCAAGGGGATGAGCGAGCTGCACGGCCATGCGAGGGGCGACATGTTCGTCGAGATCATCGTCGAAACCCCGGTCAACCTGACCAAGCGCCAGCAGGAACTCTTGAGGGAATTCGAGGAAGCCAGCGAGAAGGCGAACAACCACCACCCCGAATCGGACGGCTTCTTCGCCAAGGTGCGCGAACTCTGGGACGACTTGACCGACTAGGCCGAGTAGCGACTAGGCCGAGCAGCGACCAGCCCGGCTGGTCGCGTCGGATAGTAGGCGGCTTCCACGCCGTCTCAGTTGCAGGTGTCCTGCGGCTCCTGCACCAGATCGAGAACCATGACGGCCTCGAGCCAGTTGCCGTGATTCTCGCACCGCTCGAGGTCGCGCCGCGTGATCCGGCCGATCGGCCGGCCATCGGCGACGACCGTCAGGCTCTCGAGACCCGCCATCCGCATCTGCCGCTCGGCCAGCCCGGCCGTTTCGTTCCACTGAACCGTGTCGTGCCGCCGCTGCGGCTCTCGGGTCGCTGCCGGCCTTCGCAACACGCTCGCCATCACGCCTGCCCTCCCTGCGCCAGTTGTCCGGCGAGCCACCGGGTATTGTGGCGGCCGAAGCCGGCGGTCGAGCGGGGAAACCGGCGCAGGCCGTCGTAGCGCCGAACGATAACGCCGTGCTCACCCGGCACCGGCAGGACCTGGACCTTGGGCCGCGACCCGGTGAGGTCGATGAGCAGCGTCTCGCCGACGCCGAGCTGATTGCTGGCGGCGACGACCTGACGGGTCAGCTCCACCGGATCGACCGAGAACTCGGCAATACTCAGATAGCCGGTTTCGCAATCGGCGATGAGATCGAGATCGGCCGGCGCCACGTCGTAGCTGCTGCGCGCCACCAGACTGCCTCCTGAGCGCTTCAGCCGCTCGACGACACCCGACATATCCTTGGCGCGCGTGACCCATTGCACCCGGCAAGGCTGCGCCTGTGCCATCGTTGTCCCTCCCGTTTGTTTCGTCGCCGATCATCTGTTCCGACAGTCGGTCAGCGATCGGTGTACACTGCAGGAAAAGGTACGATAGTCGTGTTCGGCGCTCAATGATCCATATCAAGCTGGTGTCGATTTCAGGTAAAATTCACCACAGCCGCTCGGCGATATCGTGGCGGGTCTGAAGCTCCCAGTTCATCTCGATGACGTCGCGAAACGGCAAATGGCGGGTCGAGATGACACCGATGCAGCGGCCGCCATCGAGCACCGGCAAATAACGATAGCCGAACTCGTCCATCGCCCGGATCGCATCCGCCACCGGTGCGTCGGCATCGATGGTGTCGGGCGTCTTGGTCATGACTTCGCCGATCGGCGTACTAGACGGGTCCCGCCGCTCGTGCACCACCCGCAGCATCAGATCGCGCTCGGTGAAGATCCCGACGACCGCATCCTCCTCCATTACCACCACACTGCCACAGCGATGCTCGGCCATCTGGTCCACGGCTGCAGCGACGGTGTCGGCCGGCGCCACCGCGACCAGGCGATCACGCTCGATGATCTCGCGGACGGGTCTCTTGGGCATGCGGGTAATCCTCCCTTCAGGTGCGCTCGAAATTCGTCTGGTGATCTCGTTAGCAAAGATCGAACGGTCTCGCCATGACTAGGATCAACGGGCGGGAACGGCGGATGATGCACGCACCGCCGTAGTCTCTCCCGCGGCCTCCTCGGCCGCCGGCTGCGCTGCCGGCTCGCCGTCCGCGAGATCCAGCTCCAGCTTGGCGATCTTGCGGCAGAGGCGATGAATGCGGCCGAGGATTTCCATGCTCTCCACGCTGCTCGAGTAGACCTTGGTGCGACGCGGATCCCGACTGCCGGCGACGCGCTCGAAGGCGGCGCGGGTCAGCTCGCGAGAGGCCGCATGGATCGCGTGCTTGCCCTCGCGAATGGTCACCGCCTGGCCGAGATCGCGGCTGGCGATGAAGCCGGGAAGCGCCTTGACGTCGACGAGCAGGGCCTCGAGCAACGCCCTGATGCGGCCTTCGAGCGCCTCGTCCGGTAGTCCCGGCCAGCGCTCGCGGCGGTTGGCGAGCCTGAGCAGGTCGTCACCGGCGAGGTCGGCGATGGCCATCAAGAACTGGCTGGCCTGCAGGATGGCCGTCAGCTCCGCCGATTGCCGCTCGCCGAGCCGGGCCCGGCCGACCTCGCCGAGATAGACGATGATCGCATCGTTGAGGGTGCGCAGCCGCGGCAGCAGGTCGTGGACGGTGGCGAGCTCGCCGGAATTGCGGCGGACGAGCGAAGGCAGCACGCCCTCGACCATGGCCACCGTCTGCTCGGCCACTCGCGCAAGCTCGCGCCGCGCGGCGCCGAGGGCCAATGACGGCGACTGCTTGAGCCCGGCATCGAGGTAGCGCGGCAGGAGCATATCCGAGACGGCGCCGGTCGGCTCCGGCACGAGGCGCTGGATCAAACGGGCGATCTGCGTGGTGAAACCGATGAAGAGCAGGGTGTTGACGAGGTTGAAGAGGGTGTGGGCATTGGCGATCTCGCGCGGCAGCGAGCCCGGCGTGAGCCAGGTCGCCATCCCGGCGAGCTGGCCGATGAACGGCAGCCACAAGAGGGCGCCGATCACGTTGAACATCAGATGCGCGACGAAGACACGCACCGCCTCGCGCGGCTTGCCGATGACCGCGAGTCCGGCGGTGACGCAGGTGCCGATGTTCGAGCCCAAGGCAATGGCGATGGCCGACGGCAGGTCGATGATCTGCTGCGATGCCAGAATGATGACGAGGCCCATGGTCGCGGCCGAGGACTGCACCAGCGCGGTGAAGACGGCCCCGGCGAGAACGCCGAGCACCGGCCGCTGCATCTCCGCCATGATCGCGATGAAGGGCGCGTAGTCGCGCAGCGGCGCCATCGCCTGGCTCATCACCTCCATGCCGTAGAAGACGAGGCCCATGCCCATGATCGCCCGGCCGGACTCCCTGACCCGATCGGTGTTGCCGACCATCGAGGCGAGAAAGCCGCCGGCGATCAGCGGCAAGGCCAGCACCCCGATATTGAAGGCGAGGATTTGCGCCGTGAAGGTGCTGCCGATATTGGCACCCATGACGACGGCGATGCTCTGGCTCATGGTCATCAGCCCGGCGCTGACGAAGCCGACGAGCAGCACCGTGGTGATCGAGGAGGAGTTGACCGCAGCCGTGGTCACCGCCCCGGTCATCACGCCCAAGAGCCGGTTCTTGGTCAGCCGCTCGAGGATCTGTGCCATCTGCTCGCCCGCCAGGATCTCCAGCGAGCGCGTGAGAAAGTTCAAGCCGAGCAGAAAAAGAGCGAGCCCGCCGAACAGGCCGCTCGCCAGGATGAACAGATCCATCAATTCGCCCTCGTGCCGCACCCGGCATGCCGATGACGACGCCGGGTGGGCAGGTTAGCGACGGTTCGGTGACAACGCTACCACGGGGCTACCACAGGGCTACCACGTCAGAGGCCTACCACATGCGCTCGGCCAGAGCCTCGCGTGTCTCGAGCTCGGGCTGGGCCAGAGCGAGCTCGGCCACCGGCAGGTCGCGGATCGAAAGAATGCCGAGCACCCGATCGTTCTCCACCACCGGCAAATGGCGATAGCCGCACTCGCTCATCTGCCGGATGGCGTCGATGATCGGGGCTTCCGCCTTGATCGTGTCGGGGTTGGCCGTCATCACCTCGATCAACGGCGTATCGAGATCGCGGCCGACCGCCACCACCCGGGCCACGAGGTCGCGCTCGGTGAAGATGCCGATCAGCGTTTCGTCACGGCAGACCAGAACCGCCCCGCAGTGATGCGCCGCCATGCCGATCGCGGCATCACGCGCACTCTCCTCGGGCGAGGCCTTGAGCAGCACGTCACGGGCGAGGAAGTCACGAACGGGACGATTGGGCATGGCTCGGCCTCCGCTAACCAATAGGTTGAATTTTACTCAAAGAGCAAAATCAGGCGTCTGGCAAGGCCAAACGTGCGGCCGACCGACGGTCTTACTTGACGATCAGGCAGGGGCAGCGGCTTTCGTGGCTGACCTTGGTCGAGACACTGCCGTGCATCAGCCGGCCGAGCGGCCCGAAGCTGCGGCTGCCGATGACGACCAGGTCGATCCCGCGCTCGGCTACGGCCGCCACCAGCGCCTCGGCGGCATCGCCCTCGAGCTCCAGCGGCTGCACCTTGGTCGCCCCTTCACCCTGGGCCAGGCTAACGCTCTGCTCGAGCAGCCGCGCCGCAATCGCCGACTTCAACTGCTGGTCCAGGGCATCGCGGCTCGGCTTCAAGGACAGCCGTCCGAGCGACGATTCCGCTTCGGCTTCCGGCTTCGGCTCCTTCACCAGGTGCTCGACCTCGGCCATTCGCCGCATCTCCTCCGGCACCGGCTTGTCGGTGATCACGTGCGCGACGAAGAGCTCGGCATCGTACCGCCCGGCGAGATTGCCGGCGACCCGCGTCGCCTGCCGTCCGTGGTCCGACCCGTCATTGGCGGCGAGAATTTTCTTGAACATCAGCTGCACTCCCCGGGTTCGTGAAACGCGATTGCCGACAATCTAGCACGAACCGGCGATGCCCGCGATTGCGCTGGATCAATCGCTTACCGGCGGCGGCCCGAGCCGCACCGCCCCGCGCCTTTTCCGCAAATCGAGCACTCGGCCTAACAAGCTCGCCGATGACGTCGGCAGCGGCGTCGGGGTCGAGCTCGGTCGACATCGCCGGCCGCTGGCGCGGTGGCGGGGCGGCCGGTGGGCCCTCCGAGCCAAAGGCTGCTGACGCGGCCGGGGCTCGCACCCCGGCCGCGCTCGTTCAGCTCAGGCCTGGACGGTCTTTTGGGTCTGCTCGCCGAGGCCTTCGATGCCGAGGCGCATGGTCTGGCCGGGCTTGAGGTAGACCGGGTTGGGCTTGACCCCCATGCCGACGCCTGGGGGGGTGCCGGTGGAGATGATGTCGCCGGGCTGTAGGCTCATGAACTGCGAGAGGTAGGCCACGAGGTGCGGCACCTTGTAGACCATCGTCCGGGTCGAGCCGTCCTGGTAGCGATGGCCGTCGACCTCGAGCCACATCGCGAGGTTCTGCGGGTCGGGCACCTCGTCCTTGGTGACCAGCCAGGGGCCAATGGGCCCGAAGGTGTCGTGGCTCTTGCCCTTGGTCCACTGGCCCGCCCGCTCGGCCTGAAAGGCGCGCTCGGAGACGTCGTTGATCACGCAGTAGCCGGCGACATGGTCCATCGCGTCTTTTTCGTCGATGTACTTGGTGTGCCGGCCGATCACCACGCCGAGCTCGACCTCCCAGTCGGTCTTCTCCGACGTTCTGGGAATCTCGACGTCGTCGTTGGGCCCCGAGATGGCGGACGTGCACTTCATGAAGATCACCGGCTCGGGCGGCACCTCCAGGCCGCTTTCGGCGGCGTGGTCGGCGTAGTTGAGGCCGATGCAGATGAACTTGCCGACCCCGGCGACACAGGGGCCGAGGCGGGGATTGCCGGAGACGGCGGGCAGGGTCGACGGGTCGAGGCCGGCGAGCTTCGCCAAGCCGTCGGCGCCGATGCTGCTGCCGTCGATGTCGGCGACCACGCCCGAAAGGTCGCGGATCGTGCCGGATGCGTCGAGCATGCCGGGTTTTTCCTGGCCCTTGGGCCCGAAGCGCAACAGTTTCATGGGTCTCCCCCCTTTATTCTCGTTGGTGACTGGGTTGTCGTTGGTCGATGGCTCAGGCGATGCGCTCGATCTTGGCCCCCAGATTGCCGAGCTTGCGCTCGATCTGCTCGTAGCCGCGATCGAGGTGGTAGACGCGGTTGATCTCGGTCTGCCCGCGTGCCGCAAGGGCGGCCAGGACGAGCGAGACCGAGGCCCGGAGGTCGGTTGCCATCACCGGTGCACCGGTCAGCCGCTCGACGCCGCGGACCAGGGCCGAGCTGCCGTGGACGGTGATGTTGGCGCCCATCCGCGTCAGCTCCGGTGCGTGCATGAAGCGGTTCTCGAAGATCGTCTCGGTGATCATCGACGCGCCCTCGGCCACGCACATCAGCGCCATGAACTGGGCCTGGAGATCGGTGGCGAAGCCCGGGAAGGGCTGGGTGATGACGTCAACGCCGTGCAGCGGGCCGTTGGCCCGGCGAGCGGTCAGGCCGTCCTCGGTGGACTCGAGGGCGACACCGCATTCCTCGAGCTTGGCAATGGCGCCGCCCAGGAGCTCCCGCCGGCAGTTCTTCAGCGTCACCCGGCCGCCGGTGATGGCGGCCGCCATGGCGTAGGTGCCGGCCTCGATCCGGTCGGGCAGGATGGCGTGCCGGGCGCCGCTCAACCGGGCGGCACCGGTGATCTGCAAGGACGGCGAGCCCTCGCCCTCGACCCCGGCCCCCATGGCGCGCAACAGCCGGGCGAGATCGACGATCTCGGGCTCGCGCGCCGCCCCGTGGATCTCGGTCGGCCCCTTGGCCAGCGCGGCGGCGAGCATCAGGTTCTCGGTCGCCCCCACCGAAGGTGAGCGCAGGCGAACGACCCCACCCGCCAGCCCGCCCGGTGCGGTGGCTGTGACGTAGCCGTCGGCGAGCTCGATGGTCGCTCCCATCGCCTCGAGTCCGGCCAGATGCAGATCGATCGGCCGGGTGCCGATGGCACAGCCACCGGGCAGCGACACTCGAGCGATGCCTTCGCGGGCGACCAGCGGGCCGAGCACGAGGACCGAAGCCCGCATCCGCCGAACCAGGTCGTAGGGTGCGGTGGTCGAGAGCACCTTCTCGCAGGTCAGGGTCAGCTTGCCGGGAGCGCCGGGCAGATGCCGCGCCTCGACGCCCAGGACCTGCAACAGCCGCTGCATCGAGGCGATGTCGGCGAGGTCCGGCACGTTCTCGAGCTCCAGCGGCTCGTCGGTCAAGAGGCAGGCGGCCATCAACGGCAGGGCGGCGTTCTTCGCCCCGCTGATCGTGACCAGGCCGTCGAGCGGCACGCCGCCCTCGATCAGAATACGGTCCATGACGGGTCCAAACTGGCAGGGCAGGGGCCCTGGCTCTCGCCTTCTTCCTGCCAAGGTCGGGCGATTTGGGCAAGCGTTGCGAAACGCCCGGTGGCAAAGGCCGCTCTGTCCTGAATGGCCGACGGCAGGCTGGGCGCGGCGGACGAGGACCTGGCCTCGACGCCGCCGCTCACGGGAATCTCACGGCGACCATCGAGCCCAGATCCTCGAACTCGAACGGCTGATCGGGACGGATGACCACGAGAGCCGAGCGGCGGGTGGGCTCGAGCCCCACGGGACCGTCGATGCGCCGCAGGCTCGGGCTGAAATCGACGCGCTCGACCTGGCCCCGCATCTGCCCGCTGCGGCCGGGCACGTCGATCAGCGCCAGATCACCAGTGCCGAGCCTCGTCGCCTGCTCGAAATCGACCTGGGCGCGCACCAGCAGCGGCTGGTCGGCGGCGACCAGAAGGGCGATCTCCTCGCCCTGCTCGGCGAACTGGCCCGGCGCCACCAGCCACTCGAAGTGGACGCAGTCGCAGGGGCTCTCGATCCGCAAGAAGCGCCCGTCGCTGGTCTCGATCCGGGCGACCGGCGTACCCGGCGCCAGCAGATTGGGCATGTTCAGCGGTGACATGATGCCGGGGGCCGGGGCCCGAAGCCGAT
>SLRI01000215.1 GCA_007131045.1 Rhodospirillales bacterium | reverse complement strand
GGCTGGCCACGCTGGCCGCGCTCGGCTCGCCGGCGATCGGCGAGAACGCCCGCCGTCACGCCGCGCGGGCGCTCGCCCGGGCCGAGCAGGCGCTGGCCCTCGAGGCCGACAAGGCGACCCTTCGCGACCTCGAGAGCCGGCTCTCGACACCCGGCTGAAAGGGCAGCGGCGTCAGAGCCGGGCCGGTGCCCACTTGGCTGGTGCCGTGCCGATCTCTGGCTCGATCTCGACGCAAGGAGCAATCGCGACGTCGGCGGGCGTCCAGTGCTCGCCAGGCCGCGGCAAGAACCGGCCCTGGGCGGCAACCAGCCCAGCGCCGCTGGCGCCGTTGTCCCGGACGAACTCTCAGCCGGCGCTGGTGATCTTCAGGTCGTGCGGCGGCAGCGAGCCGCCCGGTGCTGCGCCGCGGCTGAGATCGATGGCGATCTTGGCCCGGCTGAGCCTGATCTCGTCGAGCAGCCGGGCGAAGCGCTTGCGCTCCTCCGCGCCTTCCGGCAGCTCGCCGGCGTCGAACGCGACGATCCGCAGCCGGCAGCGATCCGCCATGAAGCGGCGGCTGCCGCGGGTCGGATGGATCAGGCCCGTGTGGCCGAAGATCTGGCCGAGGGTGGCGGCGGCATCGGACAGCCGATAGGCGCTGTCCTCGGCGCGACGGCCGTCGAGCAGCGGCATGAGGCGGCGGCGCAGCGGCGCCGGGATGCGTCGGGCGAGGTCCAGAAGCTCGCTCCAGGACCGCCGGGAGTCCATCACCGCGGGGTCGAACGGCACCACCATCGGCCGGGTCAAGCCATCGCCTTCGACGGTCAGGCGGCGGACCGCCTGGGCCAGCAAGAAGCTCTGCGCCTCGAACAGGACGGTGCTCGGATCGGCCAGTGCCATGCGGGCGGCGTCGAGGTCCTCGGCGATGGCATCGGTCGGCCGGATGCGATGGGCGAGCAGCGAGCCGCTGGTCAGCCGAACCTCGTCGAAGATCAGCGCCGGCCGCTCCAGATGGGCGCGAAGCTGCTCCTGCAGGCGTTGCTCGAGCGCTGCCGTGGCACCGTCGATCGCCTGGGTGATCTGGTCGACGAACCGCGGCTGGGCCAGATCGACCGGCTCGTCGGTCACCATCTCGACAACCGCGGTCGAGAGCCCGACGCCGGCCACGCCCCGGCCGATGAGCATCTCCTTGATCTCCTCGCCGATCGCCTGGGCCTTGAACCGCGACGCTCGCTCGTCGGTGTCGGCGAAGACGACGACGAAGCCGTCCTCGCCGTGAAGCCGCCAGATGTCGCGGCTGCCGAGCCGCCGCTTGAGCACGCCCTCGGCGAGCTCGAGAATGCTGTCGCGGCGCTGTTCCCACTTGGCCCCGAGGGCTTCGCGCACGGCATCGAGGCCGACCAGCTGCATCCGCCCGGCGACGACTTGAACCGGTGCCGCGGGCGCCGATCCGGCCGGCTTCAAATCGCCCGACGCCACCCGAGGTGGAGGCGTGGCAGCTGCGGCCGCGGCCGGCGCCGGCGCGCCCGGCTCGGCTGCCGTCGGCGTCGACGATCCGAGGATGCGCAGCACCGTGAGCTGGTCGGCGCCGCTCAGACCGGGCAACGCCTCCACCGTCCGAGCGGGTCGGCGGCCGACCGGTGCGAGCCGTACCGGGCCATCTCGCGCGTCGAGGCGCCGGCGCAGCTCCAGCGCCTCGATACCGGGCAGAAGCTCGCCGATCGGCTTGCCGATGACGGCATCGATCGGGGTGCCGAGCAGGGCCAGGGCGCGGCTGTTGGCGAGCACGCAGCGCCGCCCTTCGTCGTGCACCAGAACGCCGAAATCCAGCGCGTGGACGATGCTCGCGAGCAGCATCTCCAGCCGCTCGCGCTGCGCCTTGCGCGCGAGCTCGCGGGTGACGTCCCGTTCGATGGCGACGAAGTGGGTCGCCCGGCCGGCGGCATCGACCAGCGGCATGATGCGCATCTCGAGCTCGTAGCGCGTGCCGTCGCGGCCGTAGTTGGTCACCGTCTCGACCACCGGAACGCCGGCGGCGAGCGCCTTGCGGACGCGATCGAGCGCGCCTCGATCGGTTCCCCGGCCCTGCAACAGCCGCGGCGAGCGGCCCATCACCTCCTCGGCGCCGTAGCCGGTAAGCTCGGTGAACCGGTCGTTGACATAGAGAATGCGCGGGCCGGGCTCGTCGAGCAGCGCGTCGGTGACGATCACGATGTCGGCGAGGTGGTGGCCGACGACCTCGAGCAGCACCTCCTCCGGCAGCCGGCCACCCCCGGGCTTCCCTGCGTGATTCCGACGAAGCGAAACCGGTGCGGCGCGGCCCGATCGCACGATCAGTAGCCGCCGAGCGGCGACGCTCGTGCTACAATTCGTTCAGGGAATCGACAGATGTTCATCACGTTTCTGTGCTTCGAAGTTCCCTCATGCGTCGCATGGCTGTCCCGAGAGAACAAGTATTTTCGACCTGAGATAGATTAAAGATGCAGTGCATTCTCCTAAATTGTATAGAGATGCCCCGCGGTCGACATCATCGACCATTGCGAGCCGGCGGACGACGATCTGGAGCATCCGGCCGGCGAGCTTGCGGCGGACGCTAGCGAACCGACCGCCGCCCGCCAGCATCGCCGATCATTCGATCCAGATCGAGCAGCTGCCCTGGAATTTCAGCCGCCGGCCCTCTATTGCCTACTCGGCGACGAGCTCCAACCGGGCGAACGCTTCGGGTGGCGCGTCGTTTTCGGCCATCAGGCGGGCCATGATGGCAGCGAGGCGGCTTTCCAGCTCCGGGTCGTCGATCGGCCGATCCTGACCCGGGTCGGCCTCGATGTCGTAGAGCCGGGTCTCGTTCTCGAGCAGGCAGCCGGGGCCGTAGGTGTTGAAGAACGGCGAGGTGTCGATGACCTTGACCCGCAACAGCGGCACGCCCTTGC
>SLRI01000187.1 GCA_007131045.1 Rhodospirillales bacterium | reverse complement strand
TCCTCGCATTTGCTCACTGCCATGCTCATGAAATGCCTCATAAACTTCTCGGGCAGGCTCTTGTGGGTTGGCGCGGGTTCGCCGCACCGCTGCGGGAAGTGACTCTTGGATCAGCGACCCTCGCCCGTCAAGCGGCGAGGCTACCCCGGGGCCGGTGCGCCTCGAGCAGGGCTTTCGGGATCGGCATCAGCACGGGCCCGGCCGTCCAGACCAGCCCGGCCTCGATCCGCCGGCCGGGGTAGAGCGCCTCGAGCAGCACCGCATAAGCCGAAAGCTGGCGGAGATAGGCCGCCGGCGCCGCCTCGGGGCTCGGTGGCGGCAGCCGGTTGGACTTGAAATCCACGAGGTAGACGGCGTCCTCGGTCACCGCGAAGCGGTCGATCTGCCCGGCGATCACGATCTCGCCGATACGCCCGACGATCGGCTGCTCCGACCGGCTGCCAGGGCCGAAAGCGGGCGCCAGCTCGGGAAGTTGGAGCACACCCCTCACCTGCCGCGCGAGCTCCACCGTCGCTTCGGCCCCGAGACCGGGCCAGGCGGCGAGGCGGGCATCGAGCAGCCGGTCTCGATCCGCCTGAGGCTGGGCTGCGAGCTCGTGCAGGAGCTGGTGCAGCGCCGCCCCGAACAGCCTGGCATCGCCTGCGCCGGTTGCGAGCGGCGAGGCCGCGGGCAACGCCGCCGCCTCCTCGCGCGACGGCTGCACCAGGCGCTGGGCCCTGGGCTCGGCCGGCGGCGCGCGCTCGAGCCAGGCGGGCGGCGGCGCCGCTTTGCGCGATCGTGAAACCGGCTGGGCGGGCTCGCTGCCGGCGATGCCGCGCACCAGGCGCCGGCTGCCCTCGACGCTGCCGGGCTCGAGCTCGAGATGGCCGAGGGCACGGCCGATGACGTCGTGCCAGCAGCCTTCCGGACTGGTCCGCCGCTTGGCCCAGCCGGTGACGTAGAGCCGGTCGCGCGCCCGGGTCATGGCGACGTAGAGCAGCCGCCAGCGCTCGGCCGCCCGGCGCGCCTCGAGCACCCCGCAGACCCGCCGGCTCACCGGATCACGTTCGGCCGCCGCCGCCCGCCAGAGCGGAAGGCCCGATTCCGGGTCGATCAACAGGCGATCCTTGGCCTCCTGCGGCCGGTAGGGGCCGGCTTCGGCGAGAAAGACGATGGGAGCTTCGAGCCCCTTCGAGCCGTGCACGGTCATCACCCGGACGGCGTCCGTCCCCTGCTCCATGTCGCGCTTCAGGCTCCCGTCATCGAGGCCGAGCCAGTGGATGAAGCCCTGCAGCGTCGCCGGATGGCCCTCCTCGTAGGCCAAGGCCTGGGCGAGGAAGGCCTCGATCGGCTCGGCTGCATCGGGGCCGAGCCGCTGCAGCAGCCGCCGCCTGCCGCCCTCGGGGCCGAGGATGCGGGTGAAGAGCTCGAAAGGCGGCATGAAATCGGCCATCGCCAGCCAGCCACGAAAGCGCTCCCAGGCCAGGGCGAAAGGCGCCTCGCCGGCTTCACCCCGGGCGCGAAGACGCTCGAACAGGTGCTTCTTTTCACGTGCGAAAGCCAGGCGATAGAGATCGTCATCGTCGAGCCCGACGAGCGGGCTCTTGAGCAGGGCTGCCAGCGTCAGGTCGTCCTCGGGCAACAGCAGCGCCTCGCCGAGCGCCACCAGGTCCTCGACGGCGATGCTGTCGGTGAGCTTCAGCCGGTCAGCGCCGGCCACCGGAATATCGTTCTCCTTCAGCGCCTTGAGGATGCGTTCTTGGGCGATTCCGCGGCGCTGAAGGAGGATCAGGACGTCGCCGGCGCGGATCGGTCTGCCGGTGGCCTCGAGCACCTCGCCACGCTCGATCCAGCCGCCGATGGTCCGGGCGATTTGGTCGGCGAGCCTCGCCTCGGCCTCGTCCGCGTCGAATCGCTCGGTCGGCAACTGCCAGCCCTCGTCCGAGGGTGCGCTGCGCTCGGCGGGCAGCGCCAATGGCCAGATCTCGACCGTGCTCAGCGCGTTGCGGCGGAAAGTCTGGTGCGACACCTCGGCCTCGCCGGCGACCGCCCGGCGGATGTCGGGATCGCCCAGCACCGCGTTCACGGCCTCGATCACGGCGGGTCCGGAGCGGAACGAGAGGTCGAGGACCGTCCGCTCGAGCGGCAGCCGCGCCGCCCTGAACTTCCGGGTCAGCCGTTCGCGGACCGCGGCGAAGCTCTCGAGATCGGCACCCTGAAAGCTGTAGATCGACTGCTTCTCGTCACCGACGACGAAAAGCGTGCGGTTGCCGCGCGCCGCCCCCTCCCCGCTCGTGAACTCCTCGACCAGATGCTCGATGATCGCCCATTGCAGCGGGCTCGTGTCCTGCGCCTCGTCGACCAGCAGGTGGTCGATCCGCGCATCGAGCTTGAAGCGCACCCAGTCGCGCCTTGCCGGATCGCGGAGCAGCATCTCGGATCGTGAGATGAGGTCGTCGAAGTCCAGCGTTGCCGCCTGTCGCTTGGCTTCCGCATAGGCCTCGATGACGGCGTAGCCGACGCTGAGCAGCACCCGCGTGCGCCGAAAGATCTCGAGCGCCTTCTCGGCGTGCTCGACACGAACCAGGCGGGCTTGCTCGCGCAACAGCGCGTTGGCCGCGGCATCTTCGAGTGCCTTGGGAATCAGCCGCTTGGCGGGCTCGCCTGTCTGGGTCACGAAGATGCAGCGATAACCGTCCAAGAGGGCTCGACGATCGTTCTCCGTCGCGTTCAACCAAGTCAGGATCGTCCGGCCGCATTCCTTTTGTGCTGGGCTGCCTTGCAAGAGCGCGTTCGCAGCCGGCACGAGGTTGGCGCTGTCGACCTCCTCGGCTCGGCAGGCACGCCGGGTGAGGTCGTCGGTGGTGCTTTCGGGATCGACTTCCAAGAACGCGGCGACGGCGGCGATCACGGCTTCGGGCGAGCCGTGCTGCTCGGC
>SLRI01000104.1 GCA_007131045.1 Rhodospirillales bacterium | reverse complement strand
CGGTGGCGTAGCAGGGCAGCCCGACATCGCGGATGCCCGGCAGATCGCGGACCGCGCCGTCGGTCACGAAGCCGACGCAGCCCTTGTTCTTCAGCATGCCGAGGAGCAGGTCGCCGGTCACTGCGGTGTGCTCGAAGGCGTCCGCCGCACAAATCACGACGTCGCCGGGCTCGGCGATCAGCAAGGCGCCGAAGACCGCGAGATTGTCGGCAGGGCCAGCGGCGCAGGGCAGCGCCACCCCGCAGAACGGTCCGGTTCCGGCGATCGGCTTGACCGCCGGAACCATGGCCCCGCGGCCGCCGAGCGCATCCGCGACGAAGCCGGTCAAGATCCCGCTGAAGGCCCTGACCTCGTCCGGGCTCGGTCGTTCGAACCGGCGCTTGATGGTCAAGAGCGGTGCCTCGTCGATCATGGTCCCTGCCTCCCCGGCAACTCGTTGTGCGCCCCCTTCATGCCCGATCGACGGCGTGAGGCAAAGCATCGTCCGCCGCCTCGCCCCTGATCGGAGCGCCCGGGCGCGCCATATCGGTTCTGCGCGACCGACCACCGCCCTGAACCCGCGAGAAGGACCGACCGCTTGCCGTCACGACGCACCATCTCGAGCCTGACGCTCCTGGCCCCGCTGGTCGCCGCCTGCAGCCCGCTCGGGATCATGAACGCCCTCTTGCCCAAGGATCCGGGCTCCTATCGACGCGCCACCGACATCGCCTACGGCACCGAGCCGCGGCAGCGCTTCGACGTCTACGCGCCGCAGGAGCCGGCCCGGAACCCACCGCTCCTGGTCTTCCTCTACGGCGGCTCCTGGCGCGAGGGCGACAAGGCGAACTACGCCTTCGTCGGCCGCGCCTTCGCCGCCGCGGGCTATCTGGTCGCCATCCCGGACTACCGCGTCGTTCCAGAGGTCCGCTACCCCGACTTCGTCATCGACTGCGGCCGGGCGATCGCCGCCTTTCGGGCGAGAGAGCGCGAGTTCGGCGGCAGACCCGGCCCCGTGCACCTCGTCGGCCACTCGGCCGGCGCCTATAACGCGGTGATGCTGGCCCTGGCCGACGAACTCGCCGAGGCCGCCGGCCTCGAGCGCGACAGCATCGCCGCCGTGGCGGCACTCTCCGGCCCCTTCGACTTTCTCCCGCTACGGGTGCGCGCCACCGAGGAGGCCTTCGCCGGCGTGGACGATCTCGAAGCTACCCAGCCGGTCAACCGGGTCCGTCCCGACGCGCCGCCCATGCTGCTCGCCAACGGCAGCGACGACGAGGTCGTGGTGCCCGACAACATCCACCGCCTGCAGGCGCTGCTCGAGGGCGAAGGCGCACACGCCGTCACCCGCGAATACGAGGGCCTAGGCCACGCCGGCACACTCCTCGGCCTCGCCCGCCCGCTGCGCTGGCGCGCCGACGTGCTCGGCGACGTGACCGAATTCTTCGCCGAGGTGGGCGGGCGACACGCCCCTCGCCCGGGCGCATGAGCGGCCAGGGAACCTTCGGGCGGCGAGGGGGTTTTGCGCAGTCGCGCCGAGGCGGCCGCAGGTGCGCCGGTCGTGCACCCTCTCGACACCGCCGTGCCGTTCGTGCACCCTCTCCACACCGCCGTGCCTCGAGCGCGATGCGAACCAGATCGGGTGAAGGCTAGTGGGTGACGGGCAACAGCAGGCGGCCGGGGCAGACGCGGCCGACCGCGCGCCCGAGGGCGGGTTCACGAGGTCGGCCGCCCCGCACTGGGCGGTGATCGGCATCTTCCTGCTTCTCGCGGTCGCAGCCATCGCGCAGGCGCGCGATTTTCTCATGCCGGTGGTGCTGGCCTTTCTGCTGGCGCTGGTGTTCAGCCCGGTGCGGCGTTTTCTGGGGCGGCGCCGGATTCCTGCCCCCGTCTCGGCGCTGGTCATCGTCGGCTCGCTCCTGGCGATGCTGATCGCGGCCGTGGTCCTGCTCGCCGGCCCGGTGCAGGGCTGGATCGAGGATGCGCCCGGCATCACCCGCGAGTTGGAGTGGAAGGCGCGCTACCTCTTCAGCCAGGCCGCAGCGGTATTCGAGGCGGGCAAGCAGGTGGAGGCCGCGGCCTCCGGGAGCAACGACACGGCGGTGCAGGAGGTGGTGATCCGCGAGCCCGGCTTCCTCGGCAACCTTGCCTGGGTCGCCCCGATCTATCTGGCACAGGCCGTCTTCACCCTGATCCTGCTGCTGTTCCTGCTCGCCTCGGGCGACATGTTCTACGAGAAGATCGCCAACGTCCTGCCGAACTTCGGCGACCGCCGGCAGGCGATGCGCATCGCCTATGACATCGAGCGCAGGCTCTCTCACTATTTCTTCACCATCACCCTGATCAATGCCGGGCTCGGCGCCGCCATCGGCATCGCCATGTGGCTGCTCGGCATGCCGAGCCCGCTGCTCTTCGGGGTGATCGCCTTCGCCTTGAACTTCGTGCCCTATCTCGGTGCGGTGCTCGGCGTCGGCGCGGCGTTCGTGGTCGGTCTGTTGACCTTCCCGCTGCCCGCAGCGGCGTTCGGGCCGGCGTTCGCGTACCTGGCACTCACCGTCATCGAGGGTCAGCTGGTCACGCCCTATTTCGTCGGCCGGAAGCTGGAGATGAACACGGTCGTGATCTTCCTGTCGATCACCTTCTGGGCCTGGCTGTGGTCGGTCATGGGTATGCTGCTGGCGGTGCCGCTGCTGGTCGCCATCCGCGCCTTCTGCGAGCACATTCCGAGGCTTCAGCCGGTCGGCAAATTCCTCGCCGCCCGCGGCAGCGAAGGCGTGAGCCTGAAAGGCAACCAGCCCGGTGGGACGCTCGACGTGTGACGCCCGCTTTCTCTGACGGAGGAAGGTGCGATCAATGCCTGTGCGACTCGATCTTGCCCAGAAGTTTCCCGATTTCCTGGTGACGCTTGCTGTTGCCCGCCGTCTCGATGATCTTTTGCCTGAGT
>SLRI01000063.1 GCA_007131045.1 Rhodospirillales bacterium | reverse complement strand
TGCGCAACAAGGCCTCGATCACCGCCCCCGATGGCGCCGGGTTCGGGGCCCAGTGGTGTGCCGAGTTCGTCCATCCGGTGCGCGAGGTGCTGCTGAAGGACCGGGACGAGGACCGGCACATGGCCACCCTCGCGCATGCGCTGCAGCATCACTACAACGGCGATCCCTACCAGCGCGTGATCTATACCGAATCGCACGACGAGGTGGCGAACGGCCAGGCGCGCATCCCGCACGAAATCGGCGGCGACGACCCGCACGACTGGGCAGCGCAGAAGCGCTCGACCCTGGGTGCGGCCCTGCTCTTGACCGCCCCCGGTATCCCGATGCTGTTTCAGGGCCAGGAGTTCCTGGAGGGTGGCTGGTTTCGCGATACGGTGCCGCTCGATTGGGATCAGGCGGAGGATTTCCACGGGATCACGCGGCTCTATCGCGACATGATCCGGTTGCGGCTGAACCGCGGCGGGGTGAGCCGCGGGCTATGCGGCCGGGGGCTTTCGATCCATCGCATCGACGAGGGGCAGAAGCTGATCGCCTGCCACCGCTGGGACCAGGGCGGGCCGGGCGACGACGTGGTGGTGGTGCTCAACGCGCATCACCAGCCGCGTGAGGCCTATCGGCTGGGTTTTCCGAAGGGCGGGCTCTGGAAACTGCGGCTCAACACCGACTGGCAGGGCTACAGCGACGCGTTCGGCGATTTCGCGAGCGGCGACGTCGAGGCGGTCGCGGGCGAGTGCGACGGCATGCGGTTTGCGGCGGAGGTCGCGATCGGGCCCTACACAGCGCTGGTGTTCTCGCAGGAGCCCTGAACACGGCGCTAGCGACGGCGAGCTTCATTTGCACCGCCGATTGCCGTAACATCGCGCGAAACCGCTGCCAAAAGGGCAAGAGATGGCGGACGCGCTCGAGAATGGGGCCGCTACCCCAGCCCGGATACTCGTCGTGTGTTGCGACGGCACTTGGAACGATCCCGACAGTGATACCAATGTCTGGCGGACATTTCGCTTCTTGCGCAACGCTTGCGTGCTGGAGTCCGGCGATCCCCACGCTACCGGGGACGTGCTGGAGTTCCGGGGCGGTCTCTTGGAGCAGCGAACCGGCCGGAACGCCGTTCGCCATCGCGTTGCTGCCCGGTACGAGCGGGGTGTCGGCGATGACCGGGGTGGCGGGGCTTTCGGCGTCGGTCTGGCCGAGAAGGTGCGCAACGCCTACCGGTTCATCGTCGAGAACTGGGAAGTTGGCGCCCGGATCTTCATCTTCGGGTTCTCGCGCGGGGCCTATACCGCACGTTCACTCGCCGGCCTGCTCAACGCCGCAGGCGTGGTCCGCAACGAGCGCGCCGCTGTCGAGGAGGCCTGGAACTATTACCGCTCGCCGCGCGGCAGGCGCTCCGCGCTACTCGAGCAGCGGCTGATCGACCTTCAGGCGACCGACGCCAAGCTGCACACACCCGTGCGATTCCTCGGTGTCTGGGATACGGTCGGATCCCTCGGCGTCCCTGTCTTGAGCGTCAGGCGCGCTTTCGATTCGTGGCTCGGCCAGCATTACCGCTTTCACAATACCGGGCTCGGGCGAAACGTGATCCACGCCAACCAGGCCCTGGCGATCCACGAGCAGCGCGGCGCCTTCAAGCCGGTCTTGTGGACCCGCCGGTTCGCCGATGTCCGGGACGAGGCGGGTCGAGAAACCAGACAGCATATGCTGCAGGTCTGGTTCGCCGGCTCTCACGCCGATGTCGGCGGCGGCTATCGGGGCGATCGCGGGCTCGCCGACGTGGCTCTGGACTGGATGCTGCGCCGCGCGGTGCAGGCCGGTCTGCCGCTCGAAGAGCGGGCCTGGCTCGATCCGGGCGGCGATTTGGCCTCGGTCATCAAGTGCGAGCCCAATCCGTTCGCCGCCCGCAACATCTCGTCGAACTGGCTCTGGCGAACGGTTGCCGGCCAGAATCCCGGCCTGGTCGACTTCCTCCTGGATCGGCTGCCGGTCGTCGTGCGGGTCCCCCTCGGCGGCCTTCGGCAGGTGTTGCGGATTCCGGACGTGGAGCGGGCGATCGGCGGCGAGACGCCGACCGACGACGGCCATTTCGTCGTCGGCCTCGGCCAACGGCTGCACCAATCGGTGATCCGCCGCTACCGCGGTGACCACCGGCCGTCGAGCGTGAAGACCGCCCTGACGGCCGAGTTGCCCATCTTCCACGAACGTGCCTCGGCGCGGACCCCGTGTCGGCCGGACACGACGGTCATCGTGGACGAGGAGGAGGCCACCCTGGTCGACCGCTCGAAGGTCGGGCTCGGCGTCGGCGGCGTCCCATGGCTGAGTCGGGGCGCCACCTGCCGGGTCGCGATCGACAGCCGGCAATGGCAAGCACGCGTCGCCTGGGCCGAGAGTGGACGGGCCGGTCTCGACCTGTTGCATCCGGTGCGCGAAGGGCAAGTCCTGAACTGACGCCCGTCAATGTATCTCCGGCTCCGGCAGGCGCTCGGTGCCGGTGAGGAAGTCGAAGTCGCAGCCGTCGTGGGCCTGCTGGATGTGGGCGGCGAACATCCGCTCGTAGCCCCTGGGCACCACCGGCTTCGGCTGCCAGGCTTCGCGGCGCCGGGCGAGTTCCTCGTCGCTGACGTGGAGGTGGATGGTGCGGGCCTCGACATCGACCTCGATCAGGTCGCCGGTCCGCACCAGTGCCAGGGTGCCGCCGATCGCCGATTCGGGGGAGACGTGGAGGATGCAGGAGCCGTAGGAGGTGCCGGACATCCGCCCGTCGGAGATCCGCAGCATGTCGCGCACCCCCTCCTTCAAGAGCTTCTGCGGGATCGGCAGCATCCCCCATTCGGGCATGCCCGGCGCCCCGATCGGCCCGGCGTTCTTGAGGACGAGAACGGAATCGCCGGTGACCTCGAGGCTCGGGTCGTCGATCCGCGCTGCCATGTCGT
>SLRI01000304.1 GCA_007131045.1 Rhodospirillales bacterium | reverse complement strand
GTGACGAAAAGGATCAACCATTTGCGCCGCCAGAGACCCAGCAGCGCTTCCTTGAAATCGATGTCGCCGATATCGCCGTAGGCCTTGAGCAGTTGTTGGCGCTGCGGCTCTATCGTGGCCGGATAGTTCCGGGGCGGATCGTTTTGCGGCGGATGGTTCTGAAATGTGGACTGCATAGCCAGCTTGCTGCTTTCTGTTCAGCCGGGGGCGGCGCCAGACCGTGGTCTGCTGCCGATGGTCGCCGATACCGGGGTCGACACGCCGAGCCGCCGCGGTGAATCAGCTGATCGTTGCCGCCCGCTCTCGACGGGCGCCAGGCTCGCCTGCTGCAGCGGCCGGTCAGCCGAGGCGCACGACGCCACCGACCGCGACCGGGTAACCCAGGACGCCGCCTGGCTCGGTGGTCATTCTCGTTCAGCCCGACTTGTCGACGCTGTCGATCTGATACGAGTTCCGCCCGGATCACCGTATCGAACGAACCAACGTGCATTCTACATTGTTGGTTCCTCGGGGCCAATTCAAGGACCACCCGGGCAAAGCGCACCCGGATGATCCCTTCCGGACGATGGCGAGTGGTGGCCTCGGCCGCCGCGGAACGCCGCCGCTCAGGCGGCGGCCGGCTGGAGTGCACCGTCGAACGCCCCGGTCTGCAGCTGCTCCTTGACGTGGCCGATGCGAAAGTAGCGGGGGCTGAAGAAAGTCGCCTCGGTCAGCCCGGCCGCCCGATAGGCGTGGTACAGCTGCGCGATGCCCGCCCGCAGGGTCCATTGCGGCTCGAAGGCCGGAATCACCCGGCGGATCTTGTCGCAATTGACCCGGTAGTTGCGCTGATCGGGGCTCGGGCTGTTCTCGTAGGTCACGGTCGCCCCCTCGACGACCTCGGCAACCAGGTCCGCGACCTCGCGCACCCGATAGTTCTCGCTCGTCTGGCCGACGTTGAAGGCTTCGCCGCGTACCGTCTCGGCCGGTGCCTCGATCACGCACTTGAAGGCGCGCGCGATGTCCTCGAGGTGGACCAACGGGCGCCACGGCATGCCGTCACTCTTGATCAGCACGTGGCCGGTGGTCACCGCATAGCCCACCAGATTGTTGACGACGAGATCGCCGCGCAGGCGCGAGGAGAGGCCGTAGGCCGTGGCACTCCGCAAGAACGTCGGCGTGAAGCTGTCGGTCGCCATCGGCGCCACGTCGCGTTCGGTCCAGACCTTGCTCTCGGCATAGGGGGTCACCGGCGACAGCGTCGCCGTCTCGTCCAGGTAGGCATCACCGGCAGCGCCGTAATTGCTGCACGACGAGGAGAAAACGAAGCGCGACACACCGGCGTCGCGGGCGAGCTCGGCGAGCCGCACCGAGGCCGCGTGGTTGATCGCATAGGTGATCTCCGGGTCGAGATCGCCCAAGGGATCGTTGGACAGCGCGGCCAGGTGCAGGACCGCGTCGAAGCCGTCGAGGTCGGCGCGCTCGACCGCGCGGAGATCCTTGACCAGGGTGGCCACCTGCGGTTGCGGCAACCCCGGAAAATCGCAACCGGCATAAAGCCGCGTATCCAAGCCGGTCACTTCGTGACCACCTGCCTGCAATAGCGGCACCAAGACGTGGCCAATATAGCCGTCGCTGCCTGTCACCAGAACGCGCATGCTCAACTCTCCTATTCGCAATTACCACGCCGATAGCACAGTGGTAGGCTTTCGCCACTACATTTAAGTTAAATAGTTGTCCATTTGCAGATTGGCAACACGCCGGACGAAATGGGGCGCCGCAGAGGGGCCGCGAGTCGCCCGCGCGACCGATAATCCAGGTCAAATTGTCGCGAAAAGAGTGGATTTCAGGCATTTTTTCTATCGAGGATTGAGTTAGTCATCGGGCGATTAATTCAAGGTTGTGAAAGTTGTGCACGACTGCTCTGGCTCAACCCGAAAAAACGCGGGAACCCGGTTGCGCTTCTTTACGTTAGGTGGTGGTGAATGCTACTTGAAAGGATGGTTAATGGTGGGCAGCGCGAGCAGGGTTGCATCGTTCACTCGATCCAGCCAGCGGCGGATCGGCAGCGAAAGCCCCGGCCTGCCATCGACGGGCGGTGATAAGGAGTACGGACCGTGGACGATGTGGTAGCGAGGGCTCGATCTTGGCAACCGGGATCGTTCGTCTTCGATCAGGCGACATGGCAGCGGCCACTGTCGATCTCGTTGAAAATCGGCGATCTCCTGGTCGTGGCGGTGGCCGGCCTGGTGACCCATTACGTGCGGTTCGAGGGGGTAACGCCCACTGAGGTGCATCTGTTGGCGCTGCTGCTCGGCGTGGTGTTCGCCTCGCAATGCCTGGCGATCGCCGGCAGCTACGACATCCGGCATATCGATCGGCTGACCTCGCAATTGCCGCAGGCGTTGTTCGGCTGGACGGCCGCCATCGTCTGCACCGTTGTGGTGCTCTATTTGATCAAGCAGGCAGAGCCGCTCTCCCGGCTCTGGCTCGGCAGCTGGTTCGTGGTCGCGCTGGTCGGGCTGGCCGGGCTGCGCTGTGCCGGCAAGTACTGGATCGTCTGGGCGCGACAGAACGGCGCCTTGATGCGCCGACTGGTTATCGTCCGCGACACCGAAGCGTCGTTGGAGCGCATCCTCGAGGGGCTCGACATGGACCCCTCGCTCGACCCGATCGCCGACTTCGTCGTCGATTTCGAGCGCGACGACGCAGCGGACCAACTGGTCCGGGAGATCGTCGCACTGCCCAATGTCGAGCAGGTGCTGCTCGTGAGCAACGCGCGGCGGACGTCGACGCTCAGCCGCATCGCGCAGGGGCTGCGCGATCTGCCGATCGAACTCAACCTGGTGGCAGCACCACTTGCCGCCGATCTGCCGATGGTCGGGATGCGCCCGGTCGGCTCGCTGCCGGCGACGGTGCTTCTCGCGCGGCCGATGGAGGGGCCGTCGTC
>SLRI01000446.1 GCA_007131045.1 Rhodospirillales bacterium | reverse complement strand
GCGGCCGGGCTGCCGTTGGCCGGCCGGTCCTCGACCGAGAAGATGGGGAGCGACGCGTTGACGTCGGGCGGCAGCAGCGTGATCCCCTGCCCGCGCATCTCGTGCCGGTAGGCTGCGAGCTTCTCCTGGTTCGCCATCTCCATGGTCATCACCGCGGCATAGAATTCGAGCGCGTGGTTCGCCTTCAGATACGCCGTGTGATAGGCCAGGAGCGCATAGGCTGCGGCGTGGCTCTTGTTGAAGCCGTAGGAGGCGAACTTGGCCACCGCATCGAAGATGGTATTGGCCATTCCCGGCTCGATGCCGTTCTTCTCGGCGCCGGTGACGAAGATCGCGCGCTGCGCCTCCATCTCGGCCGCGATCTTCTTGCCCATCGCCCGCCTGAGCAGGTCGGCCCCGCCCAGCGTATAACCGGCCAGCTTCTGGGCGATCTCCATCACCTGTTCCTGGTAGATGATGACGCCGTTGGTCTCCTTCAGGATGGGCTCGAGCATCGGGTGCAGGTAGGCCGGCTGCTCGGCGCCGTGCTTGACGTTGATGTAGCGCGGGATGTTGTCCATCGGCCCCGGCCTATAGAGCGAGACCATGGCGATGATGTCCTCGAAACAATCGGGCTTGAGCTTCCTCAAGGCATCCCGCATCCCGCCGGATTCCAGCTGGAAGATGCCGGTGGTCTCTGCCCGGCTCATGAGATCATAGGACGCCTCGTCGTCGAGCGGCAGCGTCTGCAGCTCGAGCGGGGTGCCCCGCGCCTTCACCAGGTCCTCGGCGAGCCTGAGCATGGTGAGCGTGGTGAGGCCCAAGAAGTCGAACTTGACCAGCCCCGCCTTCTCGACGTCCTTCATGTTGAGCTGGGTGACCGAGCTGCCGCTCCTCGGATCGCGGTAGAGCGGCACCAGCTCGTCCAGGGGCCGGTCGCCGATCACAACGCCCGCCGCATGGGTCGAGGCATGCCGCGGCAGGCCCTCTAGCTGAAGCGCGATCTCGATCATCCGGGCCACCGCCGGATCACCGTCGCGGGCCTCCTGCAGCCTGGGCTCCATCTCGACGGCCTGGGCCAGCGTGACCGGCTTGGCCGGGTTGTTGGGCACCAGCTTGCAGATCTTGTCGACCAGGCCGAACGGCAGGCCCAGGACCCGGCCGACGTCGCGCAGCGCAGCCCGGGCCATCAGCTTGCCGAAGGTGATGATGTGCGCGACCCGGTCGTGGCCGTAGCGGTCCTCGACGTAGCGGATCACCTCGTCGCGCCGGTCCTGGCAGAAATCGATGTCGAAATCCGGCATCGAGACGCGCTCGGGGTTCAAGAACCGCTCGAACAGGAGGCCGAAGCGCAGGGGGTCGAGATCGGTGATCTCGAGCGACCAGGCGACCACCGACCCGGCCCCCGAGCCACGCCCCGGCCCTACCGGGATGTTCTCGGCCTTGGCCCATTTGATGAAGTCCGAGACGATCAGGAAATAGCCCGGAAACTGCATCTGCACGATGACGTCGAGCTCGTACTCCAGCCGCTCGAGGTAAGGCGTGGCGGCCTCGCCCCCGACCCCGAGTGCCTCGAGCCGCCGATCCAGCCCGGCTCGCGCCTGCACGCGCAACTCCTCCGCCTCGTCGCGGCCCGCCCCCGTATCGAACGGCGGCAGGATCGGCTCCCGGGACGGGGCGATCACCGCACAGCGCCGGGCGATCGAGAGCGTGTTCTCGATGGCTTCGGGCAGGTCGCTGAACAGCAGGGCCATTTCGGCCGCCGACTTGAACCGGTAGTCGAGCGAGAACCGTCGCCGCTCCTCGTTGGCGACGTTCTGCCCCTCGGCGATGCAGATCAGCGCATCGTGCGCCTCGTGCATGGACGCATCGAGAAAGAGGCAGTCGTTGGTCGCGACCAAGGGCAGCCCGCGGGTGAAGGCCCAATCGAGAAAGACCGGCTCGCTCATCGCCTCCGCCGGCTCGCCGTGGCGCTGCAGCTCGATGTAGAGCCTTCCTTGGAACGCCGCCTCGAGCCGCTCGAGCAGGCTCGTGGCCCCTTCCCGATCCCCCCGCTGCAACAGCCGGCCGAGCGGCCCCTCGGCGCCGCCGGTCAACAGGATCAACCCCTCGTTGTGCCGCTCGAGCGCCTCGATCGTGACCGACGTCTCGCCCGGATCGTCGAGATAGACGGCACTCATCAAGCGCAGGAGGCTGCGGTAGCCGGCCTCGTTCTGCGCCAGGGCCGGCAAGAGCGCCGGCCGCTGCACCCGCTCGCGACGCATCACGGTCAGGCTGCCCGGCTGGCTCGGCAGCGCCAACGGCACCAGGGCACCGACGATCGGCTGCACGCCCCGGCCCATCGCGGCAGCGCAGAACTGCATGACGCCGAAGAGATTGGCGTGGTCGGTGACGGCGACCGCCGGCATCGCCGCATCGGCACAGGCCCGCGCCAGCCCCGGATAGTCGATCGCCCCTTCGAGCAGCGAGTACGAGGAGCGAACCCGCAGGTGAACGAAGGGCGCGTGGGGCATGCCGACCTCGAGATGTTGTGAGCCGCCCGTCTTCTAACGCAGGATGAGCCAGGTTGTGAACCGCGATCAGCCGTTCGCGACACCGCCCGGCGTTGCCACCCGGCAAAGTGTTAACCGGCTCGAGTACTCGGATGCGCCGCTGGCGATGCGCTACCCTGCCGCGTGCGCCCCTCGTGTAAGAAAACTTCCGTTACCGCAAGGGACAGGGCGCTGCCATGCTTCGCGGGCGCTTCGCCGCCGCCATCAGAGACCATCTGCCGCTGGCCCTCGGCCTCGCCCTGCTGCTCGTCCTGCTCCGCATGACCATGGCCGGGCCGGCAGTGGCGGAGCCGTGGCGGCTGCCGCTGACCTTCGGCACGGGTCTCGTCCATGCCGCCCAGGATCTGCTGATCACCGGCGGCCTCTTCGCCGCCTTCGTCGCCGCAGCGACGCTCGCCCGGCG
>SLRI01000256.1 GCA_007131045.1 Rhodospirillales bacterium | reverse complement strand
TCGGCAGATCCCGCAACAACGCGTCCGCCATCGTGTCCCTCCACCGCTTGTTCTTGATATGTTCACTCTAGGCTCGAGCCACCTTCTGGTCAACCCGACCTGAGCGTTGCGGAGAGGTAATAGAGAGGATTTACCGGCTTCGCCGATCCTCTCTTTCGGGAGCCAGACTATGGACATCTTGCCTTCACGCTGAAGCGGTTCGTCTGGAAGACAAAGGTTTCGGACCATGATTTGGGACAATGAAGCATGCCCGTTCCTGCCAAGGCGCCGCCAGCCGTAGCTGTCTTCATTTATCTTGAACTCGCCGACATACCGGCCTTGCCGAACGCTCCGGACAAAGCATTGCTTTCGAGCGTCAACTCCCCGATCTTCGCGTGTAGAATCTTTAGGCCGACGGCCGGCCGCCTCTGTTTTCGTCGCCACCCCGCACACGCCCATGCCACCGGCAGAAGGTTCGGCGATCTGGTTCGGATGCCTATCGAACCGAAGCGTCGTCGAACGAGGCGTAGTTCAGCCGGTAGAGCCCGGCATAGAGGCCGCCTGCCCGCATCAGTTCGGCGTGGCTGCCGTTCTCGATCACCCGGCCGTCCTGCAGCACGATGATCCGATCGGCCTTGCGAATGGTCGCCAGGCGATGGGCGATGACCAGCGCCGTGCGCCCCTCGAGCAGGCGAACCAGCGCCTCCTGGATCAAGAGCTCGGTGTAGCTGTCGACATTGGCCGTCGCCTCGTCGAGGATCAGGATCGTCGCATCCGCGACGAGTGCGCGGGCGAAGCTGATCAGCTGCCGCTGGCCGACCGAGAGATTGCCGCCCTGCTGCTCGAGCTCGGTATCGTAGCCTCGAGGCAGCCGCATGATGAAGTCGTGCGCCCCGACCGCCCGGGCAGCTGCCTCCACATCCTCGCGCGACGCCTCGCCGTTGGCGAAACGGATGTTCTCGAAGACGGTGCCGGTGAACAGGAACGGCTCCTGCAGCACCATGGCGATGTGCCGGCCGAGCGAGGCCTGGGTGAGGTCGCGAACGTCGTGGCCGCCGATCCGGACGGTCCCGCTCCAGACGTCATAAAAGCGGTGGGCGAGCGCCATGGTGCTCGACTTGCCCGAGCCCGTGGGCCCGACCACCGCCACCGTCTCGCCGGGTTCGGCGCGAAAGCTGACGTTCTGCAGGATGGGCATTCCCGGCATATAGCCGAAGGTCACGTCCTCGAAGGCGACCGAGCCGTCGACGGTCTCGGGTGCGAGCGCGTCCGGCTTGTCGACGACGTCGATCGGCACGTCGAGGACCTCGAAGATGCGCTGGCCCGAGGCCATGGCCCGCTGCATCACGCTGTATTGCATGGTGAGCGAGCGGATCGGGTCGAAGAAGCGCTGCACGTAGAACAGGAACGCCACCATGATGCCGAGATCGAGATCGCCGCCGAGAACGGCGATGCCGCCGACGACGATGACGATGCCCATGGCGGCCCCGGTCAGCGTGTCGACGATCGGCACCATGATCTGGGCTAGCCAGGTGCCGCGCAGCTGGGCCTCGAGATTGTCCTCGGCCTTTTCCTCGAAGAGCTGGAGGTTGACCGCTTCGCGGCCCATGCCCTGGACGGTACGCACGCCGTGGATGCCTTCGGCCAGCGCCCCGTTCAGGGTGGAGCTGGTCACCCGCGCCCTGAGGAAGGCCGCCCTGGCCTTGGGGATCCAGAGAATGCGGACGATCACCAGGACCGGCATGACCGAAAGCGTGAGCAGACCGAGCCGCCAGTCGAGCACCAGGAGCACGACGGTGATACCGACCAGGAGCACGAAGTCGCCGATGGCGAAGACCGAGGTCTCGAGGAACTCCTGCAGCGCGTGGACGTCGCCCTGCAGCCGCGACATCAGCCGGCCGACCTCGGTCTTGTCCATGAAGGACAGCGAGACCTGCTGCAGGTGGGCGAACATGGCGCGGCGGAGGTTGACCAGGAGGCGCTCGGCCATGCGGGCGACCAGCGTCTCCTGGACGAGATTGGCGGCGAAATTGAAGGTGACGATGGCGAAGAAGATCCCGATGCCGATCAGCAACAGCCGCTCCGGCGGCATGGCGCCCACGGCATCGGCATCGACCAGCGCCAGGTCGACCACGGCGCGGATGATCAGCGGGATCGCGATCTGGCTCGCGGTGAAGACGAGGACCGCTGCCAGCGCCCAGTAGAGCTGGCGGCGGTAGGGGCTGACGAAATACCAGAAGCGGCGGAGGATCTGCCCGTCGAACGAGCCGAAGATCGCCTCCTCGCTGTTGATCTGCGAGCCGACCACGGCATGTGGCGGCCGCGACGCCTGCGGCTCCCGGCTCGGTCCGTCGGCGGTGTGGGCGGCGCTCATTGCCTGGCACCGGGCTCGCCCTCAGGCTCGTTGCCGAGGCTCTGCAGCCGGTAGAGGCTGGCGTAGCGGCCGCCCATGGCCAGGAGCTCGTCGTGGCTGCCGCGCTCGACGATCCGGCCCTCGTCGAGAAAGACGATCTCGTCGGCATCCATCAGCGAGCCCAGGCGGTGGGCGATGATGATCGTCGCTCGCCCGGCGCTCTGGCTGCGCAACGCCTCTCTTATCCCCTGCTCGGTGGCGGCGTCGACGGCTGCGGTCGAATCGTCGAACACCAGGATGGGGGCCTCGACCAGGATGCTCCTGGCGATGGAGAGGCGCTGGCGCTGGCCGCCAGAGAGCGACACGCCGCGCTCGCCGACCAGCGTTTCGTAGCCCCGAGGCAGGCCGGCGATATAGTCGTGCAGCCGGGCCACTTCGCTCGACTGCGCGATACGCTCGCGCTCCGCCCAGGGATCGCCGTAGGCCACGTTGTTCTCGATCGAGGCCGTGAACAGGAAGGTGTCCTGCTGCACCAGGCTGACCGCCCGGCGGAGCGAGGCCAGGGTGACGTCGCGCACGTCCTGGCCGTCGATGGTGATCCGCCCTG
>SLRI01000228.1 GCA_007131045.1 Rhodospirillales bacterium | reverse complement strand
GTCTGCTGACGGATCTCGGCCGCCGTGTCCGCTGTTCTGCTCGAACTGCCGGACGTCGGGCTTTGCGCTGGTGGCCGCTCGGGGTCAGAGCAACTGCTCGAGCTCGCCCGAGAACTCCTCGTTGGCGAACGCGCCGCCCTGCAGCACTTCGGCGATCTCGCTCGCCTCGCCCTTGCCTTCGACCTCGTCGGCGAACACATCGGCGTCGTCCTGGGCGCGAAAGCCCAGCCGCTCGGCGTTGCTGTTGTCCCACCAGCTGCGCTTGTTGGCGGACACGCCGTAGACGATCTCGAAGAGGTAGTCGGCAGTCAGGCCGGTGCGGATCAGGGCCGTGAGATCGCGGTAGCTCATCCAGGTGCTGAGCATGCGGCGGCTGCGGACCTCGGGGAAGGACGAGCCGATGCGGATCGCCATGCAGGATATCCCGTGCTTGAAGGCGTAGAGCGCACCCAGGTCCTCGCCGAAGGCCTTGCTCAGGCCGTAGCGGCCGTCTGGGCGGGGTGGGCTCTCGTGGTCGAGGCGGGTGGTCCGGGGGTACATGCCGATCGCGTGGTTGGAGCTGGCGAAGATGATCCGCTTCGTGCCGGCCTTTCTGGCTGCTTCCCAGAGGTTGATGGCGCCGACGATGTTGGCTTGCAGGATCACGTCCCAGGGCGCCTCGACGGACTGGCCGCCCATGTGGACGACGGCATCCACGCCCTCGAGCAGGCGGTCGACGGCGGCGGCGTCGGCGAGATCGCAGGGGACGATCTCCTCTCCGGCGCCAGCCGGGCCGGTCAGGCTGCGCCTGGACAGGCGGAGGATGCTGCAATCCTCGACGAGGGTTTCGCGCAGCACTCGGCCGAGATTGCCGGCGGCGCCGGTCAAGAGGATGCGGTTCGTGGTCATCGGTCGTCTCCGGTCGTGCTTCAGGGTGCCGCCTTTTGGGCGGCTCTCGGGTCGTTCTGAGTTTGCGGGCTCAGCCGGCGCTGGCGGCCGCGCGGGACTTGGCCTTGCGGCCCTCGCGGCGGGCCATCAGCTAGCGGTAGCGCTCCAGGCTGTTGCCGAGATGCCGGCGCATGGCCTGCCTCGCTGCTTCGGGATCACGGGCCTTGATCGCGTCGTGGATCAGGACGTGCTCGGCCTGGATGCGCTCGAGATAGGTGCTGCGCTCCTCGACCGTGCCCATCACCCCGTTGCTCACCGTCCGGCGCGGGATGATGTAGCGGCCGAGGAACTCGAGAAAACGCAGGAAATAGGGGTTGTCGGATGCCGCCAGGATCGCCTTGTGGAAGGCGAAATCGTCCTCGACCGCGAGGTCGCCCTTGCGGATCGCCCGGTCGAGCGCCTTGAGCTTTCGCGCGATCTCGGCGAGCTGGGCGCTGGTGCGCCGCTCGGCGGCGAGGCCCGCGGCCTCCGTCTCGATGCTGAGGCGGAGCTCCATGATGCGTACGATCTCGGCCAGGGACTCCGCCTGCTCGGGATCGATGCGGAAGGGCCTGGCACCCAGATCCGTGGCGACGAAGGCGCCGGCTCCCTGGCGGGTGATGACGAGGCCCTGGGCGCGGAGCGCTGCGATGGCTTCGCGCACCACCGTCCGGCTGACCCCGGTCGAGGTCATGATCTCGTGCTCCGCCGGCAGCTTGTCGCCGGGGGCGAGCCTGCCGCTCTCGATCTCCGCACTCAGCCGCTTGATCAGCTCAGCGGTCAGGTTGGCGGACGGCACCAGGCGGCCGCCGAAGCTCGGGGCGTCCGACATGGCGAGCATCGACCTCCTTTGTCCGTTGATCACGGCCGCCTCCTGCCCCAGCCGAAGCCGCAACCACTCACGCAGCAGCGCTCCGCTCGGCGGCACCGCGGAAGGCCTCGACCAGGGCGTCGCTGCCGCGCACCAGTAAGCCCAGATCGCTGCCGACCGCAACCAGCGTCGCTCCCTGGGCGATGTAGCGCCGGGCGTCGTCGGCCACGGGTGCGAGAATGCCGATGGTCCGGCCGTGCTCCTGGCAGCGGGCGATGGCCGAGGCGATCGCGTCCTGGACCTCGGGATGGCCGGCATTGCCCAGATGGCCGAAGTCGGCGGCGAGATCCGAGGGGCCGATGAAGACCGCGTCGATGCCGTCGACGGCGGTGATCTCGTCGATGTTGGCGAGCGCCTTCTTGGTCTCGAGCTGGACGATCACGCAGAGGCTCTCCTCGGCATCATTCAGATAGGTCGTCACCCGGCCGAAGCGGTTGCCGCGATGCGAGACCGAGACGCCGCGGATGCCGTGCGGCGGGTAGCGGGTGGCGGAGACCACCGCCTCGGCCATCGTTCGGTCCTCGACGAAGGGGACGAGGAGCGAGCGGGCGCCGGCATCGAGGTAGCGCTTGATCACCGTGGCGTCGGCGACAGGGATGCGGACCACGGATTCGGTCGGGTAGGCGGCGAAGACCTGGAGCTGGGCTACGATCTGCGACAGGTCGTTGGGCGCATGCTCGGAATCGATCAGGACCCAGTCGAAGCCGGCGCCGGCCAGGACCTCGGCGACCAGCGGGCTGCAGAGACTGCTCCAGAGGCCGATCTGCAGCTCGCTTCGGGCGAGGGCCGCCTTGAGCATGTTGGGGGTGCCGTTGAGGGGCATGACTGCTGTTCCTTCTTCGTGGGATGGCGCCCGGAGTCAGACGAGGTTGGCGTCGATGTAGTCGAGATCGAGATCCTGGCCGAGGCCGGGCGTGTCGCGGAGCTGCACGAAACCGTTCTCGTCCATCTCGTCGTCGATCCGCCGCATGTAGTCGGGCGGTGCGTCGTAATCGATGAACGGATGCAAGAGGCCCCGCTCGTAGTAGGTGGTATTGCCGATGGCCCCCACGACCGCGAGATTGCCGGCGCCGGTGCCGTGCACCTCGCACAGCATACCGAAGCTCTCGGCCAAATGCGCGCATTTCATCGCGGGGCCGATGCCGCCCACGTCCCAGACCCCGGT
>SLRI01000635.1 GCA_007131045.1 Rhodospirillales bacterium | reverse complement strand
TGCCGGTCGCCGGGGATCAGATCGGCATAGGCGGCACGCAGCGCACCCTTCAACAGCCGGTCCTGGACCGGCCGGCCGTTGACGAAGAGGTACTGGTGGCGGGCATGGTTGCGGCTGAGAGTCGGCAGGGCGGCGAGGCCACCGAGCAGCAAGCCGTCGCGCTCGGCCTCGATCTCGATGCCGTTGGCGATCACCTCGCGCCCGAGCAGGGCGGAAAGACGCTCCGCCCGGGAGCCGGCCGGCAGGTTCGAAAGGCGCTTGCCCTCGGCCACAAACTCGAAGGCGATGCCCGGATGCGCCATCGCCAGGCGCTCGACGACCTCGCGGGCCAGTTCCTGCTCGCGACGATCGGACTTGAGGAACTTGAGCCTGGCCGGGGTATTGAAGAAGAGGTCCAAAACCTCGACCTGGGTGCCGAGCGATGCTGCCGCGGGCTCGATCGGCTGGACGGCCCCGGCACTGCAGCGCAGCCGCCAGCCGTGCGATTCCGCCGGCGCCCGGCTGGTGACCGTGAGCCGGCTGACCGAGCCGATCGACGGCAGCGCCTCGCCGCGAAACCCCAAGGTGGCGATGTCGATCAGCTGATCGTCGAGCAGCTTCGAGGTGGCGTGGCGCTCGATCGCGAGCGCCAGCTCGTCCCGGGTCATGCCCGACCCGTCGTCCTCGACCAGGATCAGCCTGCGCCCGGCGCCCTCGAGGCTGACCCGGATGCGCCCGGCCCCGGCGTCGATGGCGTTCTCGACCAGCTCCTTGACGGCCGCTGCCGGCCGCTCGACCACCTCGCCCGCGGCAATGCGGTTGACCAGGGCCTCGGGCAGCCGGCGGATTCGTGGTCCCGCCGGCTGCCCGGCGTCGCTCGGCGCCTCAGCCCTGGCCACCATCCTGACCATTGGCCGGGCCACCGGCGTCGCCGACGGGCTCGATCTCTCGCCCCGCCTCGATACCGACCGGATCGCCGACGATCGACACCAGGAGATCGTTCGTGAACAGCCGGGCACTCACCCGCTCGAGGTCGTCGAGGGTCACCGCCTCGATATAGGCGTTGCGGCGGTCGAGATAGTCGATGCCGAGGTCGTTGGCCTGCATCCCGACCAGGATGCGCGCCACGTTCTCGTTGCTGGTGAAGCGCAGCGGGAAGGAGCCGGTCAGGTAGGTCTGGGCATCGGCGAGATCCTCGGCCGAGAGGTCACCCTCGGCCATCCGCCGAAGCTCGCCGCGGATCACCTCGAGCGACTGGGCCACCTGATCGTTGCGAGTCGCCACCCCGCCCATCCACAACGGTGCGAGCTCGGCGTCCATGATGTAGGAATAGACCGAATAGGCGAGCCCGCGCTTCTCGCGAACCTCCTCGGTCAGCCGCGAGGCGAAGCCGCCACCGCCGAGGATGTAGTTGGCGACATAGGCGGCGTAGTAGTCGGGATCGTCGCGGGCGATGCCGGGCAGGCCGAAGGTCACCACGCTCTGCGGCACGGCGATCCGCTGAACCAGGGTTTCACCGATTCGCGGCTCGGTCGCGGTGAGCGGCGGTACGCTCGCCGTCTCGGGCAGATGCGCGAACGCCTGGTCGAGGAGCGGTGCGAGCTCCTCGGCGGTGATGTCGCCGGCCACACCGATGATCAGGTTGTCACGGCCGAGCCGCTCGGAAACATAGGCCCTGAGCTCGTCCACCTCGATCGCGGAAAGCGATTCGATCGTGCCCTGGGTGGTGCGGCCATAGGCATGGCCCTCGAAGGCGTGCTCGAACCAGGCGAGGCCGGCCATGGTGTTCGGATCCATGCGGCGGCGCTGAATGTCGGCCATGAGCTGCTGGCGGATCCGCTCGACCGCCTCGTCGTCGAAGCGCGGCTCGGCCAGCGCCAGGCGCAAGAGGTCGAAGGCCTGCTCGCGATTCTCGCTCAGCGTCAGCAGCCGACCCGAGAACGCATCGCGCCCGTGGCTGAAGCCGAGGCGAATCGCCTGGTCCTCGAGCAGCGTCCGAAAAGCCAGGCTGTCGAGCTCGCCGGCGCCCTCGTCGAGGAGCCCGGCAACCATCCGCGACAGGCCCTCGCGGCCCTCCGGATCGGCCGCGGCACCACCCTCGAACTCGAAGGTGACGGCCAAGAGCGGCACGGCCGGCTCGTTGACCAGATAAGCGGTCAAGCCCGCTTCGGTCCGAACCTCCTCGACCCGGGTGTCGGCGTGGCTGGTCGCGGTCGCGAGCTGTAGCGCCATCAGGGCCACCGTCGCGAGCGCAACGGGGCGTCCGAGCCATTCGGCAATGGGGTGAACAAGGGCAAAGCGCATCATCCTGCTGATCCGTTGGCGTTACCGGCACCGGCGGCGGACGGGCCGGCGGGAACGAGGCGGCCGGTGACCGATTGCGTCCGATCGAAGACCCGGCGCGCCGCTTCCATGACCTCTTCGGGGGTCACGGCGGCGATCCGCTCGGGCCAGGCCTCGACGTCCTCGATGGTCGAGCCGGTGGTCAAGGCACCGCCGAAGACCCGAACCGCCGTCGTCAGGCTGTCCCGGGCATAGACGGCCTCGGCGATCATCCGCTGCTGGACCCGGGCGACCTCCGCAGCGTTGACGCCGTCCTCGAGCAGCTTCTCGATCTCGGCGTCCATGGCGGCCTCGAGCGCGTCGAGATCGCCGCCGGGGCGCGGGCTCGCATGGACCCGGAAAGTCGTCTGATCGAGGCTGGTACCACGATAGAAGGAGCCGGCGCTGGCAGCGATGCCCTGGTCGACCACCAGCGAGCGGTAGAGCCGACTGGTGCCGCCGCTGCCGAAGAGCTCGGCCAGCACCTCGAGCGCATAGGCCTCGCCGTCCTCGGCGGTGGCGAAGCTGGGTGCCAGATAGGAGCGCATCAGGCTCGGCTGCTCGACCCGATCGTGCGCCAGCTCGATGCGCCGCTCGAGGATGTGCGGCGGCTCGCTCAGCCGGCTGCGCTCCGGCACCTCGCG
>SLRI01000314.1 GCA_007131045.1 Rhodospirillales bacterium | reverse complement strand
GGCTTCGAGCTGCAGGCCGGCGAGTGCTGCGTCGTGATCGGCGCGTCCGGCGCCGGCAAGTCGACCCTCGCCCGGCTCCTGGTCGGCGCCTATCAGCCGAGCGCCGGCGAGGTGCGCCTCGACGATGCCGACGTCAGCCAATGGGACAGCGAGGACCTCGGCCCTCATCTCGGCTACCTGCCGCAATCGGTGGAGCTGTTCGCCGGCTCGGTCGCGCAGAACATCGCCCGGATGGGCGTGGTCGACCCCGCGGCCGTGATCGAGGCAGCCCGGCTCGCCGGCGCGCATCGCATGATCCTCCGCCTGCCGCACGGCTACGAGACCGACATCGGCAGCCTCGGCGACAAGCTTTCGGGTGGCCAGCGCCAGCGGCTCGGCCTCGCCCGCGCCCTCTACGGCGATCCCAGCTTCATTGTCCTCGACGAGCCCAATGCCAATCTCGATCCGGCCGGTGAAGCCGCTCTGTTCGAGGCGCTGAACACGCTCAAGGAGCGCAAGAAGACCATCGTGCTCGTCGTCCACAACCCGCACGCCTTCAACATGGCGGACAAGGTGCTCTACCTGCGCGACGGTGCGGTCTTCGCCTTCGGCCCGCGCCGGGCGGTCTTCGCCACCCTGGCCGCCCGGCAGCAGCCGGCAGCGGCCCAGCCTCGGGCCCTGGGCCAGGCGCAGGTCCGAGGCCAGGGCCAGGTTGGAGCTCAGGGCCAGGGCCGGGACAGCATCGTCGCCATGCCACGACCGGCCACCGCCTTGGCCTCTTGAGGTGAGCACCATGACCGATACCGCCTCGTCGAGCCGCGCCGGCGCCCCCGCCGTCGCGCACCGATCGCCGGCCGGCCGAGCCCGGCGGCTGGCCGACCGCCTGATCGAATGGTTCGCACCGCCCGCGGCGGACGCGCCATCGCTGCGCCGGCTGAATCTCGGGCTGCATCGCCTCGGCCGCGTGATCGTCGTCCTGTTCTTCGGCGTCGGCGGGGTCTGGGCCGCGCTGGTGCCGCTCTCCAGCGCCGCCATCGCGCCCGGCATCATCAGCCCGGAGGGCAGCCGGCGGACGGTGCAGCATCTCGAAGGCGGCATCATCGGCGCCATCCACGTGCAGGACGGCATGGCGGTGGCACCGGGCGAGCCACTGGTCACCCTGCAGGACGTCCGCGCCAAGAGCGAATTCATGGCGCTGCAGCAGCGCTGGCTCGGCAACCGGATCAGCGAGGCGCGGCTCGTGGCCGAGCGCGTCGACGCCGACGGCGTCACCTTGTCGCCCGAGCTCGAGCGCCAGCTGACCAGCCCGGAGGCGCAGCGCCTGCTGGCGACCGAGCTCGACCTCTTTGCCACCAGGCGGTCGATGCGACTCGAGCGCGAGCAGGTCCTGATGCAGCAGATCGCCCAGCTGGTGGAGGAGAATCGCGGCCTGGAGAGCCGGGTGGCGACGCACGGCGAGCGGGTGAGCAGCCTCGGCGAAGAGATCGGCATCGTCCGCGGCCTGCTCGAGAAAGGTCTGACGCAACGGCCGCGCCTGCTGGAGCTCCAGCGGCAAGCCTCCGAGCTCAGAGGCGAGATGGCGGAGAGCAGCGCCCGGATCGAGCGCAACAAGCATGCCATCAGCGAGACCCAGAGCCGGATCCAGGGCGACCGCGAGGAGCACCGCAGCGTGGTCAACGGCGAACTCGCCATGCTCGGCCGCGAGCTCGACGAGATCGCCGAACGGCTGCCGCACTATGCCGACATGCTCGAGCGGACGATCGTCCGCGCCCCCGTCGGTGGCACGGTGATGGAGCTGCGTTTCACCAATCCGGGCGGCGTGGTCCAGCCCGGCGAGCCGCTGCTCGATATCGTCCCGAGCGACGCCGACTTGTTGATCGACGCGCGTGTCCAGCCCACCGACATCGACAACGTCCGTGCCGGCCTCGCCACCCAGATCATGCTCTCGGCCTACAGTATGCGCAACCTGCCGCGGATCGAAGGCCGGGTGCGCGACGTCTCGGCCGACCGGCTGGTCGACCCGCAGACCGGCGAAGCCTATTTCAAGGCGCTGATCGAAGTCGACCCGCGAACCCTCGAAGCCGCGGCGCCCGGCATCCGCCTCGTCGCCGGCATGCCGGCCGAGGTGATGATCATCACCGGCGAGCGCACCATGCTCGGCTACCTGTTCAAGCCGTTGCTCGACTCGATCAGCAAGAGCTTCCGCGAATCCTGAACCAGGCACTGCGCCCAGCGCACCACGGCGACGCTCGCGAAGCGACCGGCCCGAGGGAAACCCAGGGCGGCGCAAAGCGACCTGCCGCTCGCCCGCGAGACCGAAGCCGGGACGGTCTCGCCCGGCGCGGCCCGGTGGGAGCGCGTGGCCGGGCCGGTGCCGAGGCGGCCGAGATCGGCAGCGACGGTGAAGCTCCGAGGGGCGACGCCGGCGGTCGGTCGAGACCGCGCATCCCCGCAGATAATCGGACGGGCTCTTAAGGCTTTGTTAGCATGTCGGCGGTATCGTGCAGGCTCATCGACGTCGCACGAGAGGCACGCCATGCAACTGCTGACCCAATTCAGCCGCGACAGAGCCGGGGCGGTGCTGCCGCTCGTGGCAGCCGGGGCCACCATGCTGTTCGGCATGGGTGCTCTCACCATGGATCTCGGCCGTGCCTACTCGACCCAGAACATGCTGCAGACGGCAGCCGACGCCGCCGCCCTCGCCGCGGTGCGCGAGATCGGCGATCCGGCCCGGGCGCGACAGGTCGCCGAGCGGATCGTCGACGCCTACTTCACGGAGTCGAGCTACGGCGAGGTGCTGTCGGCCGACGGGCTCGCGATCGGCGTCTGGAATCCGGCGAGCCGATCCCTCACCACAGATGCTGCCGAGCCCAACGCCTTGCACATCACGCTGCGCCGAACGGTGGCCAACGGCAATCCCGAGCCCTTGCAGTTCGCCAAGATTTTGGGCTTCGCGACGCTCGATCTCG